>CAYZQL010000097.1:0-13498 GCA_964480555.1 uncultured Lentisphaeraceae bacterium
TCATCTGGTCCACGCACTGCTGCATGCGCTTGACCGGGCAGGTCGTGCCGGACATGATGCCGGTCCGCAGCGAGGAGAAATTGAATTTGGAGAACAGCGGGTGGTCGAGCATCGCGATGTACATGGTCGGCACGCCATACGTGGCCGTGCAGCGCTCCTTCTCGATCGACATCATCACGTGCACGGCGTCGTACTTCTCGACCAGCACCATGGTCGCGCCGTGGTTGACGCAGGCCATCACGCCCAGCACGCAACCGAAACAGTGGAAGAGCGGCACGGGGATGCAGACGCGGTCCGCCGCCGAAAGGTTTTGGCAGGCCCCGATCCAGAACCCGTCGTTCGCGATGTTCGAGTGCGTGAGCTGCACGCCCTTGGGAAAGCCCGTCGTGCCCGACGTGTACTGCATGTTCACCACGTCGTGGCACGCCAGCTCTTTCTGGCGCGCCTCATACGCCGCGCGCGGCGTCTGCACCGACAGAGCGAGCAGCTCGTTCATCGAGAACATGCCGCGGTGTTTCTCCGGCCCCAAGAAGAACACGCGCTTCAAGAACGGGTAGCGCTCCGACTTCAGCAGGCCCCGCGGCTGCTCCCGGAGTTCGGGGATCAGCTCGTAGATCGTCTGAACGTAGTCGGTGTCGCGGAACCCGTTGATCAGAAAGAGGTTTTCGGTGTCCGACTGCTTGAGCGCGAAGTCGATCTCCGCGCTCTTGTAGTTGGTGTTGAGCGGCAGCAGGATCGCGCCGATCTTGGCGGCGGCGAACATCAGCGGGATCCAGTGCGGCACGTTGGTCGCCCACAGGCCGATTTTCTCGCCGCGCCGGATGCCCAGCGCCATCAGCCCGCAGGCCAGACGGTCCACCTCGATGCCGAACTCGTACCAGGTGAGCCGGTAATCACGGTCCGCGTAGACCAGCGCGTCCTGCGGCCCGCACCGCGCGATCGTCTGATCCAGCAGCTGCCCCAGCGTGTAGTCGCGCGTCACCGGGATATTGTTCCAGGGCACGCCGGTCGAGACCGACTGCCTGAAGGGGGGGCTGTCCGGTGCGGTGCCGAACGGGTCCGTCAGCTTGAAAAGCGTCGTCTGCATAGGCTCAGGCTCCGTTACAGCGGCATGAACACCACGGCGTAGATCGACGCGGGCTGGCCCTTCGCGGCCTTCACGAGATGCTGAACCACCGAGTTGTAATACGCGGAGTCGCCGGGCCCGAGCGTCTGGGTCACGCCGCCGTAAACCAGCTCGACTTCACCCGACACCACCACGATGAACTCTTCGCCCTCGTGCGCCGAAAGCGGCGCCGGCGCATCTGCGGCGATCTCGATGTAGAACGGCTCCATATGGCGGTCGGTCTTGCCTCGCCCCAGAGGAAAATAGCTGAACCCTCCGGACGCGCACGCCTTGTGCGAAACCCGCTCGCCCGCCCGCGCGCCGGCGCGCACGATCACGGGATCGGGCGCGTACTGATCGTCCATGAAGGTTCCGAGCCTCTGCCCCAGCGCGCGGGAGAGCTTCACCAGAACGCCCAGCGAAGGATAAACCTCGCCCGCCTCGACCGCCGCGAGCACGCCCGCGCCGACCCCTGACGTTTCGGCCAGAGCCTCCACCGTCAGCCCCAGGCGCGTGCGGTAGGTCCGCACGCGCTCCGCCACTTTGCATCCGTCAGCCATGTGCCGCAGCCTTTCGGTTACCGGAAGATGAAGTACAGGACCGCCGCCGCCGCGACGACCGCAATGCCGCCCCACTTGGCGCCCGGCGAGGTTTCCAGGTTCAGGTTTGTGTTCGAGTGGAACTGCACCCGCTGCGGCAATTTGCAGATCTGCCCCACCACCGTCATGACGGCCAGCACGATGACCATGCACACCGCCATCCGGTTCAGGAAGTCAAGCTGCGGCACGAACTGCTTGAACAGGAAATAGAGCACCGGGTTCAGCAGCAGACCCACCACGCCGGTCACGCCGGCGGCCGTGCGGTTCAGCAGCCCAAAGAGAAAGACCGCCAGAACGCCCGGAGAGACATACCCTTGGAACTCCTGGATATACGTGAAGATGCCGCCGAACTTCGGATCGTCCAGCAGCGGCGCTACCACGCACCCGATCACGACGAACACTCCCACGCAAATCCGCCCGACGCCCACCAGCTGTTTCTGCGTGGCCTTCTTGTTGATGTACGAATGGTAGATGTCGATCGAGAAGATGGTGGAAGCCGCATTCAGCACGGCGGCCAGCGAGGAGACGATCGCCCCGAGCAACGCCGCGACAATGAAGCCGAACAGCCCCTGTCTGCCCATGCACAGCTTGGCGATCAGGAGCCCCAGCGCGGTGTCGCTCTTGTAAGCGACCGACGGGGTCTTCTGCGCAGCAGCGGCCTTGGCCGTGATCTCCGCGTTGTACGTTTCGACGATCGGCATTTTTGCCGCATTCTTAAGCCGCCACGCCTCGGACGGCGCGAGCACCGCAAACCCCAGGTCCTTGCTCACGCCCGCCTCGCGGGCCACCGCGTAATCCATCGCGGCGCTGTCCGCCATGTCCTTGTCGAAAAGGTTGAACGCGATAATGCCGGGAAAGACGATGATGAAGGGGATGACCAGCTTCAGCGCGGCCGCGAACACGATGCCCTTCTGGCCCGCCGCCAAGGAGGAGGAGCCCAAGGTGCGCTGGGTGATGTACTGGTTCAGGCCCCAGTAGTAGAGGTTCGGTATCCACAGCCCCAGGCAGAGCGCGGTCCACGGAATGATCGTGTCGGTCTTCGGCAGGAACATGTGCAGCTTGTCCGCGTTGAGCGCAAAAAACCGCTGGAGCGCCCCCATGTCGGCGGTCAGCACGGGAGCCGCCGCATCTGTGGCCGTGATCGCCCCCACGCCGCGCGTCAAGGTTCCGACATCCGCCACGCCCAACGCCTGAAACGCGAAATAAGTGATCAGCGCACCGCCTAAAATCAGCGCCGTGCCTTGAATCAGGTCAGCCCAAGCACAGGCTTTCAAACCGCCGGCAGCCACGTAGCCGGCAGCCAGCAGTCCCATGGTCCAGCAGCACGCCACCAGCGAAACGTGCACGTCGGCATGCGCCAACAGGTCGCGCATCGGCAGCGCGCCCGCATAGATCACGCCGCACAGCGACACGCCGACCAGGATGACCATCATGAACAAGGCCATGATCGACCGCGCGACGTGGTTGTAACGGTGTTCCAAAAAACCGGGGATCGTGTAAATGCCTGTCTTGAGGAAATAAGGCAGGAAGGCGAACGCCACAAACACCAGCGTCACGGCCGCCATCCACTCGTAGCTGGCGATCGCGATACCCAAATAAGACGCGGCCTGGCCCGACATGCCCACGAACTGCTCGGCCGAGATGTTGGCGGCGATCAGCGAGATGCCGATCAGCCACCACGTCAGCCCGCGGCCGGCCAAGAAATAGTCGGCCGCGCTGCCCTCCTCGCTGTGCGCGCTCTTGCTCTTCCACAGGCCGACGCCGATCACCGATGCGACAAACACGACGAACACAATGATGTCTATGAATCCCATGATCTTTCCCTTGTCTCTTGTTGATAAAAGTGAAAACTCCCCGTCCCGCCTACTTTGCGCCGAACCGGTACTCCGTGACCGTCTTGTACACCGCGCCGGGGCGCAGGATCGTCGACGGGAACCCGGGCTGGTTCGGCGAGTCGGGCGCGTGCTGGGTCTCCAGCGCAAGCCCGCCGCGGTGGCAAAGATTCCGTCCGCGCTTCCCGGGGATCTTGTCCGTCAGGAAATTGCCGCAGTAGAACTGGATCGCCGGCTCGGTGGTCCACACCTCCATGTAGCGCCCGGTCGTCTTCTCGTAGAGCGCCGCCGCCGGCGCCAGCTTGCCGGTCTGACTGTTGAGGATGAAATTGTGGTCATAGCCGCCGCCGAAGCGAAGCTGCTCGTTGTCGGCGTTGATGCGCGCGCCGATGGTCCACGGCGCCGTGAAGTCGAACGGCGTGCCTTTGACCGGCACGCTCTTGCCGGTGGGAATCAGCCCGGCGGTGACCGGCGTCATCGACTCGGCGAAGAGCGTCAGCTCGTGATCGAGGATGTCGCCCTCGGCCTCGCCCTTGAAGTTGAAGTAGATGTGCTGCGTCAGGTTCACCGGCGTGGCTTTGTCGGTCACCGCCTCGTACTCGATGCGCCAGACGTTCTCGGGCGTCAGCCAGTAGCGCACCGTGACGTCGAGCTTGCCGGGATACCCTTGGTCGCCGTCCGGGCTGGTCATCCAGAACTTGATGCCGACGCTCCCCCCTTCGGAGAGCGGCTCGCTGTGCCACACGTAGGCGTCGAAGCCCGTGTCGCCGCCGTGCAGCGAATTCCCGTTGTTGTTGGCCGGCAGCGTGTAGGTCACGCCGTCCAGCGTGAACCGCCCGTTGGCGATGCGGTTGCCGTAGCGCCCGATCAGGGAGCCGAAATACTTGTCGTGCGTCTCGTACCCCGCCACGTCATTGAACCCCAAGGTGATGTCGGCCTTGGCGCCGCTGCGGTCCGGCGTGTAGAGCCGGACGACTTTTCCGCCGAAATCGATCACGTCCATCACCACGCCGCCCGCGCCCGTCAGCGTGTACTGTTGCACCAGCTGCCCGTCCTTGGTCTTGCCGAAAGGCTTCACCACGACCGACGGCTCGTTCTTGCCTCGCATTTGACCGCCCCCTCCTTGATTGGACTGGCACCCCGTCATCGCCAGAGCTGCCAGGCACACCCCCATCACGCTTTGCCTCACCATGCCGCGCCTCCTCATTTCGCACCGATCGCGTACGCCGCAAGCCCTTTGCCCCGACGCAGGTAGAGCACTCCGTTGGCAACCACCGGCGAAGACCAGTGGGGCCCGTTGCCGTATTCGATCCGGAAAGAAGAAATGACCTTGGACGCCTCCGCGCCCACTTCGACCAGCATCACGGTGCCGCCGTTCTCGTCATACGTGATCATCCCGGCCGGCGTGATGCAAAAGGAGGTCTTGCGCGCGCCTTCGACGGTGTAGACCGTCTTGCCGTTGGCGGGGTCGAAGCACGAGAGCACCTTGCCTCCCGAAGAGAAGACGCGCCCCTTGTAGAAGGCCACGCCCTGAAAATGGTTGTCCCGGGCTTTGTCAGCCCACACCTGCTTGACCTTGCCGCCGGCGATCTCGAGGATCTCCGAGCCGTAGCCGTAGCCCGACGAGATGAACAGGCGGTCTTTGCCGCACAGCACCGGCGTGTTCGGATGAACGGCATATTTGTTGCGGTGCGGATGCTTCCAGAGCGGGTGCCCGTCCTTCGCATCCACGCCGACCACATGGTCTTCCAGCATCGTCACCACTTGAAGCCTGCCCTCGATCGTCAGAAGCGCCGGCGAACAATACGCGCTCCGCTCACTCAACCCGACACTCTTCCAGACCGGCTTGCCCGTCTTGATGTCCAGAGCGACAATCGACGTGTCGGGCCCGCCCGGCTGGCAGATCACCTTGCCGTCGTAGACCAACGGGTTTTCCGCAATGCCCCAGGTGATGTTGCGGCCGCCGAACTGGGCGTGCGAGTCCACGCTCCAGACCACCTTGCCGCTCGTCGCGTCCAGACACACCACGTGACCCCGTCCGCCAACCACAAAGACCTGGCCGTTCACCACGGTCGGCGAGGTTCGCGCGAACTCGTAACTCTCGCCCCACTCCGGCCCGTAGTCGGTCTGCCACAGGATGCCGCCGTCCTTGGGCGAGAGCGCATACAGATGCCCGACGCGGCTGCGCTTCTCACCCGTGCTGCCCGTGATGAAGACCGTCCCGCCGACGACCACCGGCTCGGAATACCCCTCGCCCGGAAGCTCGATCTGCCAAAGCCGCGCAGGCCCGCCCGCCGGCCAGCTCGCCAACAGGCTCTCGCCCGTCACGATCAAGTCGCGGCCGGTCCCCCGCCACTGCGTCCAGTCCCCGGACCGCGCCGTCAACGCCATGCACCCCAACCCCACGAGAGCGACACCGATTCTACGCATACAGTTCCTCATAACACAGTGTGTACACAAAACGACCTGCGCGATAGTTTATTGAATCCGACTGCGGATACCAAGCCGAATTTCGTTGTTTACGGGTTCGGCTCCGCTGCTTTAAAATGAATCGTGATGTGTGTCGCGTTTCACAGATTCCTTTTTGTGGCCACCTTGGCTGCATGCGGGGCCAAAGCCGCCGTCACCGACGACAGCCTTGTGAGGACTTTATTCTTTCCGGCTCCCGTTGTCGAACGCGCCCCGGACGGCCTGACCCGCGTCACCCTTGCCGGATACGAAGCCGATGTGCAGACCGCCCGCCCTGTCCTGCCGGTCGCCGGGGCCTCCTTCACGCTTCCGCCCGGGTTTGAGATCCGTGCCGTCACCGTCACGCCCGGCGCGGTCACCGAAGTGCCGCTCGCCGCACCGGTGCAGTGGGGGCTGCCGCCCCGGCAACCCGATGATCCGCCGACGCCCGCCGTGCCCCCCGACCCGGCGATCTACAACGGCGCACAGCCTTACCCCGACTCCGCGCATCCGCTCTGGCGCCTCGACCCGCAAGGCGACGGAACCGCCCTGCTCTCGGTGCAGCTCCACCCGGTCCGCTTCGACCCCGTCCGCAACGCGCTGCTCGCCGCCGCCTCCCTCACCGTTACCGTCGCGCTCCGCCACGCCGCCACGCCGCCGCCGTCCCCGTCTGCCCTTCTCCGGCCCGCCGCCCGCGCCTCTTCCGCGTCGCCCTCCCTCTCCCCGCTCGACCTCTCCGAGCGCCGCACCTACGTGATCGTCTCAACCTCCAACCTCCTCTACAACGCGCCCGCGCCTTGGAATTTCCAAGCCCTCTGCGCCGCCCGCGCACGCGCCGGCTTCACCCCCGCGCTCGTTTCAACCGAGTGGATCGACGCCAACTACGGCGGAGCCAACCTGCCTGCCCGCATCCGCGCCTTCGTGCAGGACGCCCACCAGAAATGGGGCACGCGCTATCTCCTCATCGGCGGAACGTTCGGCCTCATCCCCGTCCAGAAACTCTACCTTTCCTTCACCGACTCCATTTTCCAGCGCACGGCGGAAATCCCCGCCGACGCCATCTACTACGGATGCCTCGACGGCCCCTTCGACAACAACGGGAACGGCCGTTTCGGCGAGCCGACCGACGGGGCCAACGGCGGCGATGTCGACCTCGCCGCGGAGGTCATGGTCGGCCGGTTTCCCGTCGCCAATGCCGCGGAACTCGCCCACATGGTCCGAAAGACCCTGCGCTACGAGGCCGCCACCCCCGCCGAGCTCGCCCCGGCCGCCTTCATCGCCGAGATCATGAACAACGGGACCCTCGTCTATGCGACGGGCTTCATGGAGGAGCTGCGCTTCGGCAGCACGGAATACGGGCTTGACTCCTTCGGGTTCGAAAACTCCCCTTACGCCGGCGTGTTCGACACAAGCCCGACCCTCTACGACTCCGACGCCTACGTGTGGGGCTCCGCCGATTCCCTCGCCTTTCTCAACCGCAACTTCAGCGCCGTCAACCATATCGGCCATGCCGCCGCCCAACAGTGCATGAAGCTCAACCTCGCCGCCGCCGACCATCAGAACGCCCTGCGCGCCTTCACCAACACCCTGCCTTACTTCGCCTACTCGCAGGCCTGCAGCGCGGGCGCCTTCGATGTCGCCGACTGCTTCGCCGAACAGCTCGTCACCGTCAGCAACGCCGCCTTCGCCGCCGTCATGAACGCCCGCGAAGGCTGGGTCTACTCCGGCGTGGTCGGCGGCTTCTCACAGCGCTATCACCGCAGCTTCTGGGACGCCGCCCTGCGCGGCACCGCCACACGCCTGGGCGAGATCAACGAGCAGTCCCGCCGGATGAACCTCTTCATGATCAACCCGACAGCCGCCAACCTCTGGCGCTGGACCCACTACGAACTCAACCTCTTCGGCGACCCGGCCACGCCCTTCGCGGCCGCCCTCAACACCGTGCCGCCCTCCCTCGCCCACACCCCGCTCGCCAACACCTACGACACGCAGACCGTCCACCGCATCGCCTGCTCCCTCGAGCCCGTCGGCGTCTACGACCCCGACTCCGTGACGCTCCTCTGGCAGACCGACCGCGCCCCCGGGCTCGTCCACACCCAGCAGATGACCCAAGCCGTCGGCAACCTCTTTGAGGCGGGAATCCCGCCTCAGCCGGCGAACACCCGCATCGCCTACTCCCTCCGTGCCGCCAACCATGCCGGCATCACCACTTCGGTGCCCGGCGATGGCGACGCCGTTTTCCATGTCACCGACCGGCTCGACTTGGAGATCCGCGGCTCCCCCTCCGACCTCGGCACGACCTCTCCCGATTACGGCACCCATTTCTTCGCCTCCGGCCTCGTCGCCATAGCGTCCGCACCCAGTCTCCATCCGGTCAGCGCCGACACCCGCTTCGCGAACCGCGGCTTCACCCGCAGCGGCAGCGCCCCGCAAAGCGGCACCAACCTGACCGTCTCCTTCCGGATGGACGCCCACACGCTCCTCGCCTGGCTCTGGCAGCGCGAATACCTGCTCACCGTGCGGAGCGACCTTCCCGTTTTCCCGGAGCAGCTTTTCTGGGTACCCCAAGACGAAGCGGCCTTCACGCCCCCGGCTCCTGCCGTCCTCACCAACAGCGGCACCGCTTACGCCTTCGCCGAGTGGCACCTCGACGGCGTCCGCTCCCCCGCAGCGCCCGCCAACAGCCCGCCCGCCTTCGGGTGCGTCACCGCCGACGCGCCCCACACGCTCTCCGCGCGTTATCTGCCCCTCAGCCTCGATGCCGATGGCAACGGCATCCCCGACTGGTGGGAAGTGCGGTACTACGGCACCAACGGACACGACCCCGATTCCGACGTCGACCAGGACGGCTACGCGCTCTGGGAGGAGTACGACGACCGGACCGACCCGCTGCTCGCGAGCCTGATCCCGGCCCCCCCGAGCATCCTCCATACGGCCCTCGCCGAAACCCAGGCGCACCCCGGCCCCTTCACCCTGCTCGCCCTCATCACGGACTCCTCCGAAGTCAGCAGCGCCACCGTCCGCTGGCGCCGCATGAACGAGGCCTGGCAGAACACGCCCCTGACGCTCGTCTCCAACAACCTCTACCAAGCCCAGATCGGACACCTCTCCGCACCCGCCGACACGTTCGAATACCAGCTCCTCGCCACCGACGCCACCGGCCGCACGAGCCAGACCGCACTCTTTACCATCTTCCTCCGCTATCCCGTCGCCGACCGGTCGCGCTTTCACGACCTCTCGCTCGTCGCGCACCCCACCCAGCACTACGTCTCCGCCTTCATGAACCTGTACAACACCGGCAACGCCGAGCTCCGCTGGTCCATGCGTTTCTCGCATACCGACACCTTCCGAGACCCCGACCTCCTGTGCTGGAACCGCACCTCCCTCGGCCAGTCCTGGCAAGCCTCCACCAACCGCGCTTTCTCGCCCCCCTACGCGCTCCACACGCGGCTCGTTTCCAACCCCGCCGTCAATCAGCCCGTGCGCTCAACCGTCACCATGCCCACCGTGCTGCCCGGCACCAACGCCGTCCTTTCGTTCAAATACTGGATCAACTCCGAAGTCCACCAAAACACCACCCGCGCCTTCGACGGCGGCATCGTCGAGTATTCCACGGACAACGGCAGCACCTTCAAACAACTCAAAGGCCCCTACACGCACACGGTCTACGGCTGGGAGGCGTCGCCCTGGCCAGAGGGCACCCCCTGCTTCGCAGGCAAAGGCACCGCAGGCTGGCAGACCGCCACGTTCGACCTCCTCAAAGAGTACCCCGAACTCGCCGGCCTGCACGGTCAGCCCGTGATCTTCCGCTTCCACTACGGCGGCGACAACAACACCGACAACGAGGGCTGGTACATCGACGACCTCGACATCTCCCCTCTGGAAAATGTGAACGGCTTCTTCCACAGCATCGAGCCCTCCTACAACTACACCATCTCGCCCAGCCGTTACCGGCGCATCCTCTGGTTCAATCTTCCCGCCGACATCACGGACAGACGCGACGGGATGCTCACCGTCTCCATCCTCAGCAACGACCCCGTCCTGCCGGTCTTCAGCTTCTTCTGGCAGCTCAAAATCCGCGAAGCCCCGTTCCTTCCCGGGCTTCAGGCCCGCCAGATTCCCACGGGCGACGGCCGCGTCGCGTTTGCCTCCGGCGTCTACGACAAAGACCGCGAGCCCGTCAGCCTTGCCGTCAACTGGTCGCGCGACAACGGCCAGACGTGGCAGCCCGCCGCGCTCACCAACCTTCTCGCCGATGCCGGAGCGCCCCCCTCATCCACCTCTTCCGGCACCGTCTCCAACCTCCCCTCCGTCATGGGAGGTGCCGCCATCACCAACCGGCTCACCGCCGTCTGGCTCTCGCGCGCCGTCACCCCCGCCATCGACGTCAGCACACAAACCCTCTTCCGCGTCACCGCCGCCAACCGCTATTTCAGCGCGAACTACACCAGCGCGCCTTTCCTCGTCGACAACGTGCCGCCCGCCTTCCCCTCCGGCAGCACCCTCGCCGCCCACCCCCTCAGCTCCGTCGGCCCCTACGCCCTCACCGCCGACCTGCTCTCTTTCTCCTGGCCGGCCGCCGCAGACGCGCCCGCGGGAAGCACCCTGAACTACACCCTGACCGGCGCGCAAGCGCGTTCCACGGCCGCCCCCGTCGTCACAAACAGCGCCCTCACCACAGCAGCCCTGTCCCTCTCCAACACGCTCGGCGCCGCACATGTCTTCACCGTCACCGCCACCGATTCCGGCGGAAACGTCAGCGCGCCGCTCACCCGCAACGTGCGCGTCCTTTCCCTGACAGGCGACGAAGACATGGACGGCTTCCCCAACGGGGACGAGGAGACCGCCGGAACCCTCGCGAACGACCCCGCCTCCCGTTTCACCGTGGCCCTGTCTTCCGGCCCCGGCACCTTGGCGCTCGCGTGGCAAAGCGTTTCGGGACGACGCTACACCGTCGAGGCCACCCCCACCCTCCTGCCACCCGACTGGCAGCCGCTGCCCGGCCACACCGACATCCCCGGGACCGGCGCGCCCTTCAGCATCGACCTTCCCTCCGATCAACCCTCCTGTTTCTTCCGCATCCGCGTCCGACTGCCATGAACACTTTTCACTCCTCTCTCTCCCGTCTCGTCCATATCTTCGGCGTCCGGCCTTCCGTCCTCCGCCTTCTGCCCTCCGCCCTCTGCCTTTCTCTTCTCCTCTCCGCCTGCCGCCCCGCCCAGCCCGTCCCCCTGCGCGTCCAATGGCTCACCATGGGCACCTTCGCCGCAGTCCAGTGCGCCGACCACGCGACCGCCCCGCAGGCCCGCGACATCGCCCAAGCGGTCTTCGACGGGCTCGACGCCGACCTCTCCGTCTGGAAGCCCGAAAGCCCCATCTCCGCCGTCAACCGGGCCGCCGGCACGCCCGCCGCCCTGCCGGCTTCACCCGCCTTCGCCGCGGTCCTCCGCGCCGCGCTCGACACCGCCGCGCTGAGCGACGGCGCCTTCAACCCGCTCATCGGCCCGGTCATGCGCGCCTGGGGGTTCAACGGCGCCGACGCCCGCCCGGCTCCGCCTGAACCGGCTGAGCTTGCCGCTGCCCTGGCCCTCGCCGACTGGCGGTCCGTCGCCTTCACGCCCAGCCCGACCGGTGCCACCGTGCGCCTTCCGGTCGCCGGCATGCGGCTCGACCTCGGCGCGGCCGCCAAGGGCTACGCCGTCGACCTCGCCTGGGAGCGCCTGACCTCGGCCGGTTACACCAACCTCCTCGTCGATCTCGGCGGCAACCTCCGCGCCCTC
The DNA here is from genome assembly GCA_964480555.1 of uncultured Lentisphaeraceae bacterium. GTDB lineage: Bacteria > Verrucomicrobiota > Kiritimatiellia > RFP12 > UBA1067 > CAYZQL01. The sequence goes on from CAYZQL010000097.1 coordinate 11,765, forward strand.
GGCGAGGCCGCGCCCGGCCGCGGCGGCTGGCGCACCGGCGTGCGCAACCCCTTCAGCGGCGACTCCGCCATCCTCGCCTCCTTCCTTTTGCGCAGCGGCGAGGCGGTCGCCACCTCCGGCAACTACGAGCGCTTCATCGAAATCAACGGGGTCCGCTACGCGCACATCATGGACGGACGCACCGCCACGCCCGTCACCGGCATGGCGGGCGTCACCGTCACCGCGCCCGACGCCCTGACCGCCGACATTCTCTCGACCACACTCTTCATCCTCGGGCCGCAGAAAGGCATCGCGCTCCTGCGTCAGCACCCCGGCTGCGAGGCGGCCTGGATTCCGGACACGCCCGACCGGCCAACGGTCTTAGCGACCCCCGGCCTCGCCGCCCGTCTCATCCCCATCGGCCCCTGCGAGCGCTCAACTCCCGGCGCCCCACTCTCAACCTTCAGGTTCACCGTTCCGCGTTGAGCCTTTTCCTCACCCCCCGGCAGATCCAGAAGGCTCTTCGGCGGAATCGGCATGATGCCGGTGGTCCGACGTATATTTTTACCTCAGAAACGCAAGTCCGTAAAATAAACCGCCCTGCCCTTCCGGCGCTGTGATCCGAACAGACAGGTCGCCACCGGAAAGGACCTGCTCCGGCAACCCGTATACGGCGAACCCTGACGCGGCCTCCAGCGCCGGCGCCTGCCGCCAAGCCCGGCCGTCGTCGGAAAGCGCCACGGCAACGTTCGCCTGCCTGATGGCCAACATCAGCCGACGCGCTTGGCCGCCCCAACCCTCCAGCGGAATCTTATAGGTCAGCGCGGCTCCTTTTTTGAACTGGATGTTAGAGACGCGGTCTGTGACGTTTTCCGCGGCCACGCGCAGCGGAACCTCGTCTCCTCCGACCAGGAAGAGCCGCACGGCCTCTTTTCCGAGCGCCTCTTCCACCGTCGTGACCAGCGGCACCTTGCGGTCTGCGGGGTCGGCCTCAAACCGGAGCGGCTCCCCGTCTTTTGTCAGCCAGCGCAGTCCCGAGCCCACGACACCTCCGCCCGACACGAAAACAAGGCGGTACGCGCCCTTGTCCGGTGTCCAAACCCCGACGGGCGTGGTCGTCTCCAGCACACGCACCTCCTTGCCGCCGATCCGGACCCGGTTGTCGGCGTTGCCGTGGTTGTGCCCGGCGATGTTCCAGATCTTTCCCGCGACCGTGTCGAGGAGCGGCGCCAGTTGTTTGCGGATCAGGTGGCAGTCGGGATCTTTCAACGGCTCATGCGTGAAAATAACCAGTGTCCGCGCCATCGCGGCCGCCGCAAGATCCCGCTTGAGCCACGCCAACTGCGCGCCGTCGAGGACGATGCCCGCGTGGTTGGAGTTCTCCGGTTTCCAGGCGTTGTACCCGTGCAGGCCGACGAAATGCACGCCCTGCCTGTCAAACGACCAGTAGACCGGGCGCTCCGGCCACACCGTGTGGTAGGCCTCGGGCGAGCAGTCGTTGTTGCCGATGATCATGTGGCAGGGCACGGTGAGGCGCGAGACGATCAGATCCCGCACGCGCCGGAAGCCGGCCTCGGCCTGCGGCCAGGTGGCGGGATTGCGCGTGGTCGCCGCGATCAGGTCCCCGGTCAACGCGACGAACGCCGGCTTGGGGCGCAGCGCGCTCATGTCATCCGCGAAGTTGCGGCCCCCGAACTTGTCCGGCATTTTCAAGGCGCCGGACGTGATCTCGCTCGCGTGCAGGTCCGTGGCCTG
>CAYZQL010000098.1:0-13483 GCA_964480555.1 uncultured Lentisphaeraceae bacterium
GGTTGTTGTAATTCGCCATGAGCAAAATATCGCCGACCGAACTGAAATCCGAACTGCTCGCCAACAAGTCGCCATTCGCCGACACCGACGTCTTCGCCACCACGAACACCGTGTGGTTGCTGTAGTTGATGAACGCCGTGGACGCCGCCAACAGATTCGACCCGTTGAACGACACGGACGGATAGCCGTCCAGCCCGTCTGCGCGATAGACTGGTTTTCGGCTCTCTGTGCCCTGCACAACCGGATAGCCGTTTCCGGAAAGGTCATTCCACTGCGCGACCTTACCCCCCGCATCCATGGTGATGGTTTCCGTGGCGCTGGCGTCCACATGAAACTTCAGACCGTTCGTCACCGGAACCGCCGCAAGAAGGCTTCCCTCCCACAAACAAAATGCGCCTGAGAAACAAAACCAAACCCTTGTTTTTTGTGTCATCTTTTTCTGCCTTTCTTTAACGCTCTTGCCTTAACACCCGCGCAACAACTTGAACGCTCCCATATGACCTCTCTATTGAAACAGATCATTGTAAAAGCGTCTACCGCTCCCATGACAAAAAGACACGCGAAAAAAGTTGATATTCTGACAATCCCCGCTTGCGCCGACTTTCCGCGCCGCGTATACTTCCCTCCCAAGCGGAAAGGAGCAGCCCCATGCGGTATGACACCTTGAAGACGATTGCCATTCCCTTTCTCCTCGCCATCAAAGACAAGATGACGGAGACGTTCGGCCTTTCCGTACTGGACGAGAAACGGCTCAAAAACCTGGTGATTTACAGCATCCGGGGGCCGGACTACAGTTGCTTCAGTTTCAAGGACAAGACCATAACGCCGCTGCACACCTCCGCGCCCGGCAAAGCCTTAGTCGCCTCCCTTCCCGAAAAACGCCGCGCCGCCCTGCTCGACCGTCTCACATTCGAGCGGCTCACGCCCAACACCATGACCGACCGCGCCACGTTCGAGAAACGGCTGGCGCTGATCCGCAAGAAGGGATACGCCACGGATATCGCCGAGGAACTCACGTGCTGCCATTGCGGCGGCGTGGTTATTCTCGATCCCCACAAAAATCCCGTCGGGGCGCTCTGGCTCTCAGGAATCGACAAGCGCCTTCCGGAAAAGACACTCCTCGCCAACATCCGTAACTTACAGGGAGCGGCCAAACAGATCGAAGCGGAAGTGGCCAAGCGGTTCACAAGCGGAAAACGGACGGGGCGCCATTCCCCGTGTGTCGCCGCCGCACTTGACACCTTGGCCAAACAGGTCTGCCAGACCGTCGACTACGCCGAACTCGCAAAGACCTGCCATGTCAGTTATTCGACGTTGCGAACCGTGTTCCGCAACGAAATCGGCATGACGCTCGGTCACTACCACATGAACCTGCGGATTGAAGAGGTTCAACGGTTACTGACGGAGACGTCGCTTTCCATCACGGACATCGCCAAACGCATGAGCTTCTATGACCAGAAGCACCTTTCCGCTCTTTTCAAACGGAAAGTCGGCATCCCGCCCCTCGCCTACCGCAAGCAAACTTTCCCGCTCTTGTAGTTTCAGCGCAGCTCAAGCAGGGCAGGTTATGGCTTGGCCGCTGTCGGCGCTTTGAGCGTCGCGATCAGGCAGTCCGCCACGGTCGCATACTTCACGTCCGGCGCGCCGGGGTAGAACAGCTCGCAGGCGACGCCGAGGCTTTTGCAGCGCTCTTGCAGCTTCACGCCGAAGTTCAATGAAGCGGTACTCGACGGAGGCCACGGAGATCTTGGCTTTCAGCAGGTGCGGCAGCAGAGCGCAGAACCGGGCGTCCGTGCGGCTGCCGCCCGTCCAGCTGCCGCCGTGGAGAGAAGGATGTCTGTCACGGTTTTTCTGGAAGTATGTGTGTGGTGGGCGGCGCTGCGCCTGCCAGAGGCGAAAAACCGCCGACCCTCAGCGGATCGACGGTTCGAAAAAGAATGGCGGGGTGGACGGGATTCGAACCCGCGACCACCGGATCGACAGTCCGGTGCGCTAACCAATTGCGCCACCACCCCGCAAAAAAGTGTTTGAACTGTATCAAAGACCCTGTGTCCTGACAAGTGCCAAATCAAAAAAAAGATACGGAAAAACATTCGGCAGCGACGAGGTGCCGGCTCACGCTCTGGCTCGGCTGCAACTCCGATTTCCACGGCACCAGCCAAAACGTGCCGGCGCACCTGCTCGGCGAGGCCGTGTGGCCGGCCTTGGCGTAGCGGCGTGCCGAGGAGGACGCCGCCCGGGGGCCGCTCATTTCATGGGGCAGCCGACGTTGTTCACGAAGAGGTAGTCGGCGCCGTGCCCGCCCAGATCCACGGCCATCTCGTCCATATAGCCGCGATAGAGCGTGTTGGAGGAGATGACGCAGCAGCTGAGCTTGCGCAGGATGAAGCCGACCTGCGGGGTGAACTTGCCCTTGCCGCCGTCGTCGCGGCCGGCCGCGCACACGTTGGAGACAAACGTCAGGCCGCTGCACTCTTCCAGGCGGACCTGACAGGAGCGCTCGCCCTCGGCCAGCAGGTTGCTGTCCTTGCCGCAGCGCCGGAAAACGTTGCCGGTGATCGTGGCGGTGTTCATCTTCATCGCGCAGAGGCCCGCGCCCCAGTTCCGGTCGAAGCAGTTGCCGGTCACGTTCCAGGCGTCGCCGCCGCTGAGGTAAAGGCCGTAGCCCGCGTTCCACTCCACGCGGTTCGCCGTGAACATGACGGTCGAGCCGGCGCCCTCGCACCCGAAGCCGTGGCTTCCGTTGCCGGAGAGCTGGTTGTCCGTCACGAAGCCGTCCCAGCCGGTGATCAGGACGCCGCAGCCCTTGTTGTGCTGCAGGATGCTGTGCCGGATGATGAAGAGCCAGACGCGCAAGAGGCGCACGCCGTGCCCCGAGAATTTCTCGACCTTGCAGTCGTCGATGACGACCGCGTCCTCTTTCGGGCTGTACTTCTCGGCGTTGTTCAGGAAGATGCCGTGAATGGCCTTCTTGGCGTCTTGCCGCCCCTGCAGGAAAAGCCCGCGCAGGTGCGCGCCGAAAGCGCCGGTGATGTTGAGCACGCAGTCCGCCTCCTCCGAGTCGAGCAGCAGCATCGCGCCCGCGTCGCCGCGGTATCCCCACTGCGGCTCGGCGAGCACGGTGGTGTGGGGCGCGACCTTGAGATCGTGGCAGAGGTACCTGCCGGCCGGGAAATAGGCGGTGCCGCTGACGGCGCCGGCCGCGTCCAGCGCTTTCTGGAGGGCCTCCGAATCCGGCGTCTTGCCGTCGCCCTTCGCGCCGAAATCGCGCACGTTGAAGACGGAGGCGCTCCGCGCGCCGGTCTGTCCCGAAGCCGAAGCGGGCGCGGAGGCCGCCAGCCCCGCCACTCCCAGCAGCCCCGTTCCCGTCAGAAATTCACGCTTGTTCATATGCATGGGCGGAATTTACCACGTCACAAATCGGAAGGGCAATCCCGAAAGCGAGGATGGCGCTTGCAGGGTCTGCTTCAGGAAGCTAAACTGGCGGCATGAATAGGGTTACGGATGTGACACGGGCGCCGCACGACAGGCTGGCGCGGCTCAAAGAGAATCTGACGGCGGTGATCCGCGGAAAGAGCGAGGCGATCGACCAGCTGCTGGTCGCGATGCTGGCGGACGGCCACGTGCTGATCGAGGATGTGCCCGGCACGGGCAAGACGACCTTGGCCAAGGCGCTGGCCGTGTCGCTCACGGCCCGCTTCTCGCGCATCCAGTTCACGCCGGACCTCTTGCCGACCGACATCGTGGGCGGCATGATCTACTCGGCGGCCAACGGCAGCTTCACCTTCCGGCCCGGCCCGGTCTTCGCCAACATCGTGCTGGCGGACGAGATCAACCGCGCCTCGCCGCGCACGCAGTCGGCCCTGCTCGAAGCCATGGGCGAGCGGCAGGTGACGACCGAGGGCGCGTCGCGCCTGCTGCCGCGCCCGTTCCTCGTGCTCGCCACGCAGAACCCCGTCGAATACAACGGCACCTATCCGCTGCCCGAGGCCCAGCTGGACCGCTTCTGCCTGCGGCTTGCGCTCGGGTATCCGGCGCACGAGCACGAGCTTCAGCTGCTGCACGATCAGGTGCGCGCCGCGCCGCTGGAGAAGCTCGCCCCCGTGATGGACACGGAGACCTTGGCGCGTCTTCAGGCGGAGGTGCGGGGTGTCGGCGTCGAGGCGTCCGTGCTGGACTACATCGTGCGGATCGTGGCGCGGACGCGCAACGACGTGCGGCTGCGGCTGGGCGCCAGCCCGCGCGGCTCGCTGGACCTGCGGCGCTGCGCGCAGGCGGCGGCCTACCTGGCCGGCCGCGACGCGGTGCGGCCGGACGACGTGCAGCGGCAGGCGGTGCCGGTGTTGGCCCACCGGCTGGTGATCGATGTCAAGGCGCGCCACGGGGGGCTGACCGGCGAGGCGGTGGTCGCCGAGGCCCTGCGCTCGGAACCGGTGCCCGCATGAGCACGCGCGCCAGACGCGCCGGGGGGCTCTGGCATCGGCTGCGGAACCCGCCCATCGGCTATCAGCACGGGCGGCGGGAGCGCTTCACGCGCAACTTCCCGATGGTCTCCTGGGTTTACTACGGGCTGACGGCGCACACGACGCCGCGGCTTTTCATCTTCGGCGTGGTCGGCGTCGGCCCGACGGCCCTGTTTCTGCTGGTGGGCTTCGACAGCGGCATCCTGCCGGCGGGCTACGCGGTGCTCGCCTGGATCATCGCCGGCATGGCCGCCGGTCTTGTCTGGCGTCCGCGGCTGAGCGTCGCGGCGCACATGCCGATCCGGGTCGAGTGCGGCAGCCGCTTCGAGACGCGGTACACGGTCTGCAACCGGGGGCGGCGGAGCGCGCGGGATCTGGCGGTCGACACGCTGATCTTTTCCGACTGGCTCAGCCTGCGGCGCAGCCGGGCCCGGATCGAGGTCCTTCCGCCCGGTGCGACGGAGACGGTCTCGGCGTCCGGGCACGCATTGGCGCGCGGCGTCTACACGCTGCCCGCGCTGCGCTGCGACTCGGCCTTCCCCTGCGGCTTCTGGCGCTGGGGCCACACCGAGCGGCACGAGCGCTCCTTGTTTGTCTATCCGCGCTATGCCCGCTTGGAGTCGTTCGACATTCCCTTGGGAAACCGGCACCGGCAGGATCTCTCCACGGCGCGCGAGCTGGCGCGCGAGGCGCTGGAATTCCACGGGTGCCGCGAGTTCCGCGACGGCGATGCGCTGCGGCATGTGCACCCGCGCTCTTCGGCGCGCCTGGGCGTGCCGGTCGTGAAAGAGTTCCAGACCGAGGGCCGGTCGCGCACGGCGATCGTGGTGGACACGCGCGCACGCGGGGTGGGGGCACGCCTGCGCGCAAGCCTCACGCGCGAAGATGCGATCGAGGCCGCGCTTTCGCTGACGGCCGCGATCATCGACGCGTTGTCGGCGACCGACCGCGTGCTGGAGCTGCTGGTCGCGGGGCCGGAGGTCTACCGGTTCGTGAGCGCGGGGCGCGTGGGGTACCTCGAAGAGGTGCTGGACATCCTGGCCGCGGTCGAGCCCTGCCGCGGTGATCCGTTCGAACGGCTGGAGCCGCTTCTTTTCGACGAGATCCGCACGATCCAAAGCGTCTGCCTGATCCTGACCGGCTGGGACGCGCGCCGCGCGGCGCTGGTACGCGAGGTCAGCGCTTGGGATGCAGGCCTGAAGGTCGTGCTGCTGACGACGGGCGGTGGCGCTGTCGACGGCCTGCCGCCGGAGGTGGTCTGCCTTTCGGCCCGGGAGGTGCTTCGGGGGGAGGTCCGCAGCCTATGAGAAGCCGCCCGAACGCACATCCCCTGCCCGGCAACCCGCCGACGGACGGGCGCCGCAGCCGGTGGCCGGTTTTTTTCAGCGCGCTGATTCTGCTGTGGTGCGCGTGGTGGTACTGCCGGGGCGAGGACCCGGGGCTGCTGTACCTTGCGTCGGCCGTGGCGGCCCTGGCGGTGGCCCGGCCGCGCGCGCTGCCGGCCACGGCGCGCTGGGTCATCTGGAGCGGGATCGTGCTGGCCGTCTTCTGCCTCGCGGCCAACGTGTCGCGTCTGGCGCCGCCCGAGAACGCGCTGGAGGAAAGCCGGAGCGTCGACCGTCTGATCACGGTGGTTTTCGCCGTGGGGCTCACCGCGCTCTTCTTCCGTCCTTCGGTGGACGGGGTGACGCTGGTGGCGGTGGGGGGGCTGCCCATGGCGATGGTGGTGCTGGCGCGCGGCGAAAACGTGGCCGGTTCCGCAGGCGGGAGTGAGCTGCTGGTCGTCTGGGGCCTGGTCGCGTGGGTGATGGCGGCCGACCTCGCGCAGCGGTTGACCGCGCCTCGCCCGGCCGAGCGGCTCGTGCCGGCGGCCGGCGAGGTGGGGTGGCGTCTGCTTTTCATGACGGCGGTCGCGGTGCTGGCGTTCGGGTTGCGGCTGCCGGTCGAGAGGGTCGCCAAGGGCGTGCAGAAACAGCTGTTCGGCTGGCTGATCTACGCGGAGCGCAAGCCGCGGCGAAGAATGGAGGACCTCTTGCTGACCCTGCCGACCCCGGCGAACTTCGGCACGCGCATGCGGGCGTTGCTGCTGATCGACGCGCAGGGGGTGCCCGGCTATTTGCGGGAGAGCGTTTATATCCGGTACCGCGCCGGGCGGTGGACGGCCAGCAAGCCGGACCTTCCGCTCAAAGAAACTCTGGCGTCGGCGTCGGAGCGCAAGCGGGGCGTCTACGCGCTGGTCCCGTCGCCCGCGTCGCCGGCCGCGGCCGTCTGGCGCGTCGAGGTGCTGTCGCCCGCGCGGCTGGCCGGCTTCTGCCTGCCCGGCAACGCCCTGACGCTCATGTGTGAGGGGCTTCCGCCGCTGGCTGAAACGAACGGGGCCGTCGCGGCCAACGGCGCGCTGCCGGACGCCTACGCGCTGACGGCCGCGCCGCGCCGCCTGCTGGAGCGCGCCTATCCGGAGCCGGTGGGGGCGGCCGATCCTGGGCTCCTCGAGGTTCCGGCCCCGCTGGCGGGCGCCGTGTCGAACTGGGTGGCGGATTGCGCGGGGTTCGCGGGCGCGCCGTCGCTGGCCGGGGCCATCCGCTGCGTCGAGGACCATTTCGCGACGAACTTCACCTACCGGCTGGGGCTGAGGATGCGGGCGGACCCCGACCCGCTCGTGGACTTCATGGCGCGCAAAGAGGGGGCCTGCACGCTGTTCGCCAGCGCGGCGGCGCTGATGTTCCGGAGCTGCGGGACGCCGTCCCGCGTGATCGGCGGGTACGTGTGCTCGGACAGGAACCCGTGGCTGGGCCGCTGGGTTGTCCGCGAGCGCGACGGGCACGCGTGGGTCGAGGTCTGGGACGGCCGCGCGGGGCGGTGGCTGGTGGCCGACCCCACGCCTCCGGCGGGGAACCCGGGCGCGCTGAGCAGGCCGGGCGCGCTGCGGCTGGCGCTGGACCTCTGGGCGGCGGGGTGGCGGCGTTTTCTCGCGTACCTGCGAGGCGCGAACTTTCTGGAGGTGCTCGCGGATGTCGGTGCGACCCTCTTCCTGTTCGTGTGGCAGGTGGTGTGGAGCCTTCCCGGCGCCGTGGTGCTGGCGGGGTTCGGCGCGGTCTGGTGGCTCCGTCGCCGCATGCGCCGGCGGGCACCCGGGCCAGAGGAGCGACTGCGGTCTGAGCTGGTCCAGGCGATGCGGCGGCTTGAGCGGCAGGCCGTCGCCGCGCACTTGCGCCGCCGCAGCTTTGAAAGCTGGAGCGCGTGGATCCGGAGGGTCGGCCCCGAGCTTTCGCCCGAACGTCTGGACGCGCTGCGCGAGGGGCTGGAGCATTATCAGGCGCTGCGCTACAGCGTGACCTTGGATGAAGCCGCCGCGAGCGCCTGGATCGGCCGGGTCCGGAGCGTGAGACGCGTATCGCCGCGTGAGAGCGGACAGCCGTAAAGGGGGTGGCCCTCGCGTTCTTGCCCTAAGCCTCCTGTTCTTGTTAAGGTATTGCCATGGCGAGAATGCTCAAGCGGATCCCGCGCGTCATGGTGGTCCAGGAGACCAGCGTGCAGCCAGGACGGGACAAGTTGCGGGGAATATTCGACTATGTCCACCTGTACGGGCCGTGGCATGTGCATCTGGTCCAGGGGCGTGCGGGCGAACCCCGGCCCACGTCGGCCGCCGAACTGAAAGACTACGACGGCATCATTGTCGGCCAGATGATGCTCGACATGGAGGACGCGCTGAAGAGGACGCGCCAGCCGATCATCCTGATGGACCCTTTGGACGACGCCCTGAAACCGGGCTCTCCTTTCGCACAGCTTCCCTGCACGCTCGACGACTCGGAGCGGGTCGGCGAGGCGGGCGCAGCCTACTTCCTGGAACGCGGCTACGTGCAGTTTGCTTACGTGGGCGAGGCGCTGAACCGGAACTGGTCGGCGCATCGCGGCGAATGTTTCTGTCGCCGGATCTGCGCGGCGGGGCTGGCGTGTCACCTGTACCCGGCGCCGGACGTGTCCGGCGACTGGAAAGAGGAGGAGAAGCACCTCGCCCGTTGGTTGGCAGCGCTTCCCAAACCGATCGCCCTTCTGGCTGCGATGGACACGCGCGCGCACCAGGTGATTGACCTCTGCGCCGATGCCGGCCTCCGGGTGCCGCAGGATGTGGCGGTCTTGGGCATCGACAACGACGAGCTGATCTGCAACGGTTCCCTCCCGACGCTCTCCAGCATCCGGCGCGACACCGAAGCCTGCGGTTTTCTGGCGGCGCGGATGCTGGACCGCCTGATGCGCCGGGAGACCCGTAAGCGGGAAGTCATCCGGTATGGGGTCCGCGAAATCGTCACGCGCGATTCGACACGGTCGGGCGCAGCCATGGCCGACAGCATCGCTTTGCGGGCGCGCGAGTTCATCCGCATTAACGCGGGGGCGAATATCGGGGTCCCGGATGTCGTCCGGCACCTGAATGTGTCGCGCAGGCTTGCGGAGATGCGCTTTCGCGCAGCCTGCGGCCTTTCGCTGCTGGCGGAGATCCAGAACGTCCGGCTGGAGCGGGTCGAGAAATTGCTCACGGGGACCGACTTGCCGCTGATGGAGGTCTGCGCGCGCTGCGGCTTCAGCACGGACGTTCACCTGCGCCGTGTTTTCAAGCGCAGGTTCGGCGTTTCCATGCGCGACTACCGTAAAACGGAGAAGGACGGTTCTCGCAGCCGTCGGTGAACCTCTGCAGGCAAGGTCCGGCTTGTCCTCACGCCCGGATGGGTGTACGATAAAACCATGCTTGAACTCAAGCCACAGCCAAAGAAAAAGAACCGGCAGAAAATTCCGCAGGTCGCGATCCTGCTGGAGTCGTCACATGAGATCTCTCGCGGCATGTTGCGCGGCATCTTGGATTATGTGCGCCTGTACGGGCCTTGGGCGCTGCATCTGGTCGCGGGCGGTGCGAATGACCAGAAGATGCCTGACCTCAAGGCGTGGCGCGGCTCGGGCATCATCGCCCGCATTCCGAACGCGCAGGCTGCGGCCGATGTTGTGGCGGCGCACCTCCCCACGGTTGTGATCGACCCGGTGGACGCCTACCTCGCGCCGTCCCACCCGCTTTCGCGGTGTTGCCGCGTGCAGTGCAACTCGGCCGCCGTGGCGGATTTGGCCGCAGATTACTACGTGGGCAACGGGTTCACGAATTTCGCCTTTGTCGGCGAGCCGGCGGGCACCAATTGGTCGCGCTGGCGGCAGGAGTCGTTTGTCCGGCGGCTCGCTGAGGCGGGCTTCTCCTGCTCGGTATACCCGCCCCCTTCTCCCGAGGAGAAACACGAGTGGGAGGTTGAGCGCAAGCGCATGTCGCGCTGGCTGAGCAAGCTGCCGAAGCCGCTTGCCGTTTTCGCGGCCAACGATGCCCGCGGGCGACAGGTGCTGAACGCCTGCCTCGCGGCCGGCCTCCCGGTGCCGTACGAGGTGGCGGTGCTTGCGGTCAACAACGATGTGCTGATCTGCGAGACCAGCGTTCCGCCGCTTTCGAGCGTCGCCGTCAACATGGAGCGGGCCGGCTATGCCGCCGCCGAGATCCTCGATCACCTCATGCGCAAGGCGCTGAAGAAGCAGCAGTGCGTCACCTACGATCCGCATGAGGTGGTGGCGCGCGCATCGACCCAGCGGCTGCAGGTCACGGACCGGCTCGTCATCAAAGCGCTGGAATTCATCCGCATCAACTCCGGGCTGAACATCCGCGTTTCGGATGTCGCCAATCACTTGGGGGTTACGCAACGCTGGATGGAGAAACGGTTTTCGCAGGCCCTGGGCCGGGCGGTCATGGACGAGATCCAGCGCGTGCGCATGGAGACGATCCGTGCGCTGGTCAGCCAGACCAGCCAGCCGTTCACCCAGATCGCGAGCCGGTGCGGGTTCGCCAACTCCAACCACCTCGGGAGCATTTTCAAAGAGCGGTTCGGTTTGACGATGGGGGACTTCCGCCACCAGTCGCATCCGACGGTGGCCCGGCACTGATTCCCTGGCACGAAACGCAACAGAGAGCACATCGTATGACACCACCTTCCACGTTCCGCTTCCAAGCGGCGAACCCTTCCGGGCCGATTGTCGTGTCCGGTCTGGGAGCCGTCACCCCTTACGGCGACGGCGCCGACCTCCTGTGGCAAGCGCTGCTGCGCGGGGAATCGGCGATCTCCGAGATGGACCTTTTCGACCTCGGCGGCATCGCCTGTACCCGCGCCGGCGTGATCCGCGGCTACGTTCCGCCGGACGGCTTCGAGAACGCGCCGCGCGCCTCAGGCTTCGCAGCGGGCGCCTGCCGCGAGGCCCTGCGTCAGGCCGGCCTGTTGGGCGATGCCGAGGCGTGTGCCGGGACCGCGCTTATCACGGCCTCCAACTTCGCCGACATGGACATCGGCGAGCGCGCGCTCATTCCGGCAGGACACCCCGGGCGCTCTGAATCCGAGGGCTGCCGCTGCGCGCATGCCGAGCCGGCCGACCGGCTCGCCGACGCGTTCGGGCTCGGCGGGCTGCGCCTGCCGCTTTCGCTCTCCTGCGCCTCGGGCGCCGCCGCGGTGGCGTGCGGCGCCGACCTCATCGCGTCGGGCCGGGCCCTGCGCGTGCTCGTGGTCGGGTACGACGCGCTCTCGCGCTTCGCGTGGAGCGGTCTCTGCTCGCTGCGCACCATGACTAAAGAAGCTGTGCGCCCCTTCGACGTCAACCGGGCCGGGACCATCTTTACCGAAGGCGCGGCCGCGCTTGTGATCGAGCGCGGCGATGTCTGCGCCGACCGCGGCGCCACCCCGCTCGCGCGGCTCGACGGGTGGGCGACCGGCAACAACGGACACCACATGACCGCTCCCGCGCCGCGAGGCGCAGGCTCGGCCGCGGTCATGCGCGCGGCGCTCGCCCGCGCCGGCCTCTCGCCCGACGCGGTCGATCACGTCAACGTCCACGGCACAGGCACAAAGCCAAACGATGCCACGGAGACACAGGCCCTTTACGACCTTTTCGGGGCGCGCGCCGCCACCCTTCCGGTGACGTCGGTGAAAGGCCTGCTCGGCCACATGCTCGGCGCCGCGGGGTCGGTCGAACTCGTCGTGTCGGTGCTCTCGCTGCAACACGGACTCATCCCGCCCACGGGCAACCTCCAGTCTTTGGACCCCGAGTGCGCGCTCGACGTGGTCACCGCGCCCCGCGCCTTGCCTTTGCGCTGCGTGCTCTCCAACTCCGCCGGCTTCGGCGGGTGTAACGCCGCCGCCGTCTTGACAGGCCTTCCGCGTTCAACGGATGCAGCCCGGACCGTCGCATCCGGCCTCCGCCACCCTTCGGCCCTGCCCGTCGTCATCACCGGGCTGGGGGTGGTCAGCGCGCTCGGCGCAGACGCGGAGGAGTGCGCGGCGGCGTTCCGGGAAGGCGAGCCAGCTCTCTTTCCGTTGGCGCGGTTCGCGTTGCCGGGTTCGGCCGAACCGCCGCTCGTCGGCGAGGCGCCGGGTCTCGACCTCGCGGCCTGCGGCGTGGCGCCGAAACCTTACCTCGACCGCGCCAGCGAGCTTTTTCTGGCGGCCTGCGGCCAGGCTTTGCGTCAGGCCGGACTGAGCGCCGAGCACCTTGCGACGCTGCCGGCGGGTCTTTTTGCCGGAACGGCTTGGGGCTGTCTGGGAACGGCTGAGGTTTTCTTTGCGGACTACATTGCCAAGGGGCCGCGCCTCGTCAAGCCGTTCCTCTTTCCGCACGCTTATTCCAACACGGCCGTCAGCCTTGCGGCGATGGAATGGTCCCTCAAAGGTCCGCACGGGAATTTCGTGTCGCCGCGCGCGGCCTCCGGCGTGGCGCTGGTTGAGGCGTTTGATCTGATCCGCGCCGGACAGGCGCCGGTCATCGTGGCGGGCGGCACCGACGCCCTTTCGGCGACGCGCCTGGCCGCGTGTGCGGGCGGCGCTCCGGCGGGCGAGGCCGCCGCTGTGATGGTGCTGGAAAGCGACGCTTCGGCTGCCGCGCGCGGAGTTCGGCCGCTCGCGCGCCTGCTCGGCTGCGGACTGGGCGTCACCGCGCAGGAGGCTGCGGCTGCGGCCCTTGCGCAGGCAGGCTGCGCACCCTCGGCGGTCTATGCGAACCGGGCCGCGCGCGGTGACGCGACGGCACGCTTCCCCGGCATCCCTGTCTGTCTTCCGGAGAGCCTCTGCGGCGACGTTCAAGGGGCGACCACCGCGCTCCACGCGGCCCTGGCCCTGCTTGCGGCGCACGACGGCCCCGTGCTGGTCCTCACGGCGGATACCCGCACGTGTGTGGCCCTCGTCGTCGCGCGCGCCGCTGGCGCAGTTTAAGTTATTCTGTAGCCGAGGTTCGATTGTCGGTAGGGACGGTTCCCCGAACCGTCCGCGGACGCCTCGGGGAGGCGTCCCTACCCGGAACGGCTACACATTTTCCGAAACCGCTCTAGTTGATCGGCGTGGCGGCGAGCGGCGGCACGTTCAGCTTGTTGAGGCGGATCCAGCAGTCGTTGCAGGAGCACGCCGCGTCGCGGCCGCAGGTGCCGCTGATGTCCGGCGGCAGAGGCTCGATGACGGCGCCGATCAGCGCGCGGAACTTCAGGTAGTCCGGGTCGTCTTTCGACGCCCAGCCGGGGGCGAGCTGCTCCCAGCCGCCGGCGGCCTTCGCGAGCGGCGCCATCAGCAGGCGGCTCTCGTCGGCGTTGACGTGGTTGATCAGCGCATGGAGGGGCTGCCGCGCGAGCGCCTCGCCGAAGCGGGCTTTGACCGCCTCGCGCAGCAGCTTTTCTTTTTCGCCGTTGACGCGCGCGTGTTCTGCGCGGTTGTAAGAGGAGTCGCCGTTGGCCACGCTGTTCAGATCCATCCAGTCGATGATCCGCTGGAAATCTTCGCGCGGCAGATTCACCTTCTGATGGTTCATCAGCAGCATCTTGCCGAGCCGCGAGGCGTGCGCGTAGTAGTCCATGGGGCGGCTGATGTTCTTCGCCTCGCCGTGCGTTTCCGATTTGACGCCGATCGGGCTGGTGTAGCGCGCGAGCGTGACGTACGCCTGCGAGAAACTGCCCTGCTGCGTGCCGA
>CAYZQL010000099.1:0-4010 GCA_964480555.1 uncultured Lentisphaeraceae bacterium
AAAAAACCGCTCCCGCGAGGGAACGGTTCTTTCAGTCGTGGGCCGCAGCTGCGGCTCACCAGGTGCGACTACCAGCGGGACTCGCGACGCTCTCCGCCACGGCCACCGGCTCCGCCACGGCCGCCGCCGGCTCCGCCGCGGAAACCGCCGCCGCCGCCGCCCGGGCCGCCGCGGAAACCACCGCCGCCGCCACCGCCGCCGCCACGCTCTTCGCGGGGCTTGGGCTGCGACTCGTTGACGCGAAGCGTGCGCCCGTCCAGCTCTTTGCCGTTGAGGGCGTCAATCGCCGCCTGTGCTTGGGCACGGTCGGGCATCTCGACAAACCCAAAACCCTTGGAACGGCCCGTCATACGATCGGAGACGACACGGGCTGAGGAAACCTCGCCGTACGCACCAAACGCGCTTTTCAGGGACTCATCATTCGTCGAATAGGCAAGATTGCCCACATAGATGTCCATGTCTCTATCCTTCTCTACTTCACTCGCGCCATGTTGTGTTCGTGTGTCAGGCGCAACAGGATCCCATGGCTGATCCGGTTTCGTAGGCAACCTCGCCTATGTCGCCAGGCCCGCAACGTGCGGGCAGAAGCGACCCCAAAGGGGTGTGGTGTTCCAAAAACGCGTTCCGCCTTCTTTCAGGCGAGTCCTCCATCACGATAAGCCGAAACCATGGACAAAGAGACAATGAAAAATCAGCCAATTCGCAATTGATGAAAAAAGATTAATTTATTTTCTTTTGGGTGTCAACAGCAGATTTTCGTTTCCGCTGAAAAAGCCACCCCAACCAGCCTTGGCCTCCACATTCGGCCACGGCACAGGTCTCCAGGGACGTCTCAGGGCAGTTCGGAAAATAGAGGGTCGAGTTCGCATAATCGAGATTGAAGGACGCAGCCGTGCCGCGTATGATGAAAGTGAATTTGATAAAGGCGCTGGACCTGTGGTTGTGACGTGAGGAGGAGAGGCAATGAAACGAACATGTGGCGGGTTGCTCAAGGCGGCAGGGGCGGGCCTGTTGCTGCTGGCGGGTGTTGGTGTTGTGTCGGCGGCCCCCGTGCCGGTGACGGCGATCGCGACAAGCCCGGGATTTCTCCCGGGGCAGATCGAGTCGAACGGGCAGGCGTTGGTTTACATTCAAACGGCCGCCGGCATCTTCGCGCCGGTTGGCGCGACCTGTACGTATTGTCCGGTGGGAGATCCCGGGCGCGCGTATGACGAACCCGCGCCCGCCTCGTCGGTTGCGGCGCTCAGCGGCCTCAAGTACACGCAGGGCGTGTTGGGCATAGGGAGCGGCGTGAAGTTCAGCCTGGGGGTGACCGTGACAAACGACAGCATCGGCATCCTGTTGGGCGAACTGGGAAACAATACGCAGCACACCGGTGATCCGGTCACCGTGTATCCGACGACGAACGGTGTGCGGGTCGGGTCGTGGAAACGAGCCATCGTCAGCGCCGATTACGGGGAACTGTTGAACGAGGATTGGCGTTACGTCTACTCCAACGCGCAGACGCTGCACGCGTTCCTCACCACCTTCCGGCTGAGCGATTTCACGAATGACATGGGTGAGTTGAGCTTCGACGGGATCGAACTGGCTGATAACTCGGGCTACGATCCGAACATTGTGGCCACGTTCAACCTCGATGAGCCGCTCGCGCCGTATGCGCCGGAGACCCCTTTGCTGCTGCCGGTCACGGCCGCGACCTTCTCGCCGGGCTTCGTAAACAATCCGGAGACCAACGGGCAGATTCTTGCCAGCATTACGACTGCGGAAGGGCTGTTTCGGGAACTCACCGGCTTGACCTGCACGGTGGCGAGCGGGACCAAAGCGTACGCTACGGGCGAACCGGTGCCCGCCACAACGGCCGAAGCTTTAAGCGGATTGCGCTATACGCAGTTCTCTGTGAATGCGGGAGACATCACGTGGACTTTGGATAAGACCGTCGGCCAGAATGATGTCCGCCGCCGATTCTTCTCCGGACGGCACGGTGATCCTGTTTTACTGAAAGGCCAGCCGTCAGTACGGTGGGCGTTCCGAGCCCGACGAGGTGGTGTTCGCAGGAGTTGGCGGACGGTTCGGGGAACCGTCCCTGCCGTGAAGCGTTGAGAGTTGAAAGTTGAACGTTGAGAGTTGAGAGTTCAAGCAAACGTTCAACGCTCAACGCTCAACGTTCAAGTTGTCGACAAGGGAGGATAAAGATGAGGATGACACGGGGGATGATGGCGGGGCTGCTCGCGGGAGCGGCCGTGGCGGGGGCGTGGGCGGCAGAGCCGGCCAAGAGTCAGTTGCCGGAAGGCAAACAGTGGAAGCTGGCGTGGAGCGACGAGTTCGACGGCGCGGAGCTGGACCGGACGAAGTGGGACTTCCGGCTGCACATCATGCAGACGCGCCACCAGACCTTCACCAACGCGGGGGCGCGGGTGGAGAACGGGCTGCTGTATCTGGACCTGATCGAGAAGGACGGGCAGTACTACTCGGCACACTTGCAGACCGGGCGCAACTATCTGGACCGGCCGGGCAATCCCTACAGCACCGGGCTGGTCTGGCCGATCGCCGAGATCGAGCCGCCGCTGTTCGTGCATAAGTACGGCTACTACGAGATCCGGTGCCAGCTGCAGCGGCAGCCGGGGTGGTGGTCCGCGTTCTGGATGCAGTCGCCTATCATCGGGGCGAACCTCGACCCCGCGGTGTCGGGCGTGGAGCTTGACATCATGGAGAACTTCACGCGCGACAACAAGGTCAGCCACAACATCCACTGGAACGGCTACGGCAAGAACCATCAGCACGCGGGCTCGGGCAACCGGACGATCGCGGAGACGCCCGACCGGTGGCACACGTTCGGCATGCACTGGAGCAAGACCAACTACGTGTTCTACGTGGACGGCAAGGAATCGTGGCGTGTGGACGGGCCGGTCTCGCACACCGAGCAGTTCATCCTGGTCTCGACGGAGTGTGAGGGCTATCGGAAGGGCAGCCGCGACCAGCCGTCGGCGCGGCTGAAGACGGCGGTGCTGCCGGACGCGTTCGTGGTGGACTTCGTGCGCGTGTACGACGAGGTGGAGTAGGGGGGGCGGGGAGGGAAACGCTCAACTTTCAACGCTCACGTGTTACAGGGGGGACAGGGATTATGAAACACCGGTTGATGTCGGGATGTGCGGGCGCGCCGCTCGCTCTTGCGGCGCTGGGCGGTTTTTTGGGAGCGCTGTTGGGGAACGCGCAGGCTGTGGCGGGGGGCGCCGAGGGAAACCGGCAACCCGTATTTCCCTCGCCGGGGTTTGACGGCGGGAGGATCGAACAGCGGGGGTTGAGCGTCACGCGCGCGGGGGACGCCCTTGTGTTTTCGCAGGGACAGCGGGAGACCTGGCCTCAGGCGTTGCTGCCGATGACGCCGCGCCTTGCGGGCTGCACGGGGTTGGTGATCCAGGCTGAAAACACGGGCAAGGAGCTGCTCAAAATCCGTTTCGCGGCGCCGGGCACGGCGATGCCCACCGAGCGTAACGCACGGATGGCGCTTCCCGCGCTGGAACTCAAGGCGGGCGAGAAAGGGGAGATCGCGCTCACGTTCGGTCCCCTGCCGCCGTTGCACAAGGACGTGGTCAGGCGGTTGTCCGGGTCCGAGGGATCGGATCTGGCGAAGCCGGCTGCGGACATTGAAACGTCGGATCGTCTGACGGTCTTCGTGTATCAGACCGGCCAACCTCGCACGTTCCGGATCCATCGGATCGAGGCGGTCGGGGCGGGCGGTCCGCTGCCGGAATACTGCGGGTGGGATGCCGGCCGCTTTTTCCCGTTCGTTGACCGGTACGGGCAGTTCAAACACGCCGAGTGGCCGGGCAAGGTGCGCACGGACGCCGACTTCAAGCGGCTGCTTGAAGCGGAGCGCGGCGAGCTGGCCGCGCGGCCCGCGCCGTCCGGATGGAACGCCTTCGGCGGGTGGGCCGAAGGGCCGAAGCGCAGCGCAACGGGACGGTTCCGGGTGGAGAAGGTGGAGGGCCGGTGGTGGTTCATTGATCCCG
>CAYZQL010000099.1:4020-13472 GCA_964480555.1 uncultured Lentisphaeraceae bacterium
TGGGCGCACGGCGCGGCAGGCGTGGCCGTTTCGGAACCGTCTGCCCGGGTGAACGGGCGCGAGGCGTTTTTTGCGGACCTGCCTGTGAAGGAGGGCTCCGCCGCTCCGTTCTACCGGACCGCGGAAGGGGGCGGGACGGCCTTTGCTTTCGCTGCGGCCAACGCGCGGATGAAATACGGGGAGAACTGGCGCGAGGAAGCGGCGGAGAACGCTCACCGCCGGTTGCGGAGTTGGGGCGTGAACACGCTCGGCCCCGACAGCTCACCCGAGATCAAAGGGCTGCGCAAGACGCCCTATGTCGAGCGCGTCACGCTGAGCGGCCCGCGTGTCGAGGGCGTGGGAGAGGCGGCCTGCCCGTTGATCGACCCGTTTCACCCGGCCTTCAGAAAAGAGATCGGGCGGCAGCTGGAGACCTGCCGATCCGTGGCGACGGAGGCCTGGTGCGTGGGCCTTGGCGTGGATTCCGGCATCGGGCGCATGCGGCCGGGCATGCTGCTGGGCGCGGTGATGCGGGCACCCGCGCAACAACCCGCGAAAATCAGGCTGTTGGCCTTTCTCAAACGGCGCTACGGCAAGATTGAGCAACTCAACGCGGCGTGGAAGACTCAGTACGGGGAGTGGTCCGAACTTCAGAATACGACCAACGCGCCGGCCGGGATCACGGGACACGAGCGTGCGGAATTCGGGGAGCTGTTCGCGGAGACCTATTTCAGCGGGGTCGCGGCCGTGTTCAAGGCGGTCCTTCCCGACACGTTGAATCTCGGGTGTCTGCTTCACGAGACCGATCCGCTTCTGATGCGGCTGGCCGGCTGGCAGGCCGATGCGGTCAGCGTGGCGCTTGACGATGCGGCGATCGCGTCGCTTGAGGTGTCGCCTTATCTTGAACGGCCGGTGCTGGTGGCCGAGGTGCCGGAGGAGACGCGCAACGCCGCACGTATCCATCCGCTCGGCTTGGAGGCGTCAGGATATGGGGCGTGGGCTGCCGCCTATGCGGCCCGGGTCAGCGCGGCGCTGCGACATCCGAACGTGGTCGGGATCATCGGGTGCCGGTATGCCGAGGGGTGCGCGGCCGACGCGGAAGGGTACGGGGGCGTGGTCAGCGTCGCGGATGCGCCGCATGCCGCGCGTGTCGCGGCGGTGCGCGCGTCAGGCGACACGCTGTACCGTGACCGTCAAGCCCATGTGCTGCGCGCCAAGGTTTCGGTTGACGCCTCCAGGCCGCTCGGTCCGCGCCGCGAGATCGAACGCTACATCAACAACTCGATTCTGATGCGGTCGCCGCCCCTGGAACTCGCGAAGGTCGTTGAGCGGGAGTACGGCCGGGCGCGGGTCGTGCGCTGCTGGGTGTGCCTGGACGACCTCTGGGACATCAAGACGGGCGAGTACAACCTGAACTATCCGATTAAAAACCGGGTCAAGGGCGAGGGGGCAGACTTCGAGATGCCGGACGTGCCGTTCGAGTCGTATCTCGCGACCTACGGGGGAATCTCCGACGAGGTGCTGTTGAACGTCAGGCGCCTGGAGCGGCATGTGGTCGAGGGGCGCATGACGATGGCCCAGTGGAAAGAGGTCTGCAAAACAGCGCTCCGGCGCTACAAGACGGTGTGCCCGAACCTGCGTTACATCGAGGCGCTGAACGAGTTTCATCTGAGCGCCTTCGGGGACCTGAACACGAAAGAGTATTACGGGTTCTACCGCGCCATGTATCAGGCGGTCAACGAGCTGAACGCGGAGCTGAAGCCCGCGCTGCCGCTGTTGGTGGGCGGACCGGCCACGACCGGCGCGCCGCCGGACCGTCACCTGCGCGAATTCGTGGCGCTCTATGCGGCGGATACCGCGGCCGACAAACGTCTCGATTTCCTCAGCTACCACTATTACGGGGACAGCAAATGGAGTGAGGCCGCCGAGTTTGAAAAACGCATGACAGATCTGCTGGACGCGCATCAGATCCCGAGCGACATCCCGATGTTCTGGGACGAGATGGGGTTCACGGGATCGCCCTGGAAGTTCTTGCCGGTGGCACGCGACCTGAACCGTTTGCAGGCCACCTGCGTGACGGCCTTCCAGTATTATTCGCGGAAAAACAGAAAGCTGCATGTGCTGCCGTGGGTGACGTTCCACAGCCCGAGCCAGACGGCGTTGGCGCAGTCCATGTACGCGCCGGACGGCACGCTGCGGATGGCGCCGTTCGGCATGGCGGTCGCATGCTGGGCGAAGCAGAGACGCTTCGAGGTCCCGGCCGAGTCCACAGGCCTGCACGAGGACGGTGGCGGTCTCGGGGCCATGGGCAGCGTGGATGAGGGCGGTGCGGCGGTGCTGCTGTGGAATCATCAGCACATGCCGTGTGAAGTGTCGCTGGAACTGGCCGGTCTGCCGGAGCGTATGGGCGGGCAGTGGCGCGCGCGCCGTTATCTGGTGGACTCCCGCCACAGCAACTGCTACCGGGACATGTCCAAACCGGTGACACTGGAAACGGTTGAGGATGCGGCCGGAAGCGGCCGCCAGGTGGCGCGGCGGTTCGTCATGGAGCCCTATGCGGTCTCGCTGCTGCTGGTCGAGCCGGTTTCAAAGTAGACGGGAGGTCCCTTCTTTCCGGGCCGCGCCGGTCTGTGCGCAAAAGGTTCGTTCTTTTTTGCGCAATCGTGCGTATTCAAATGACCGCAATTCGTGTACGGTATTGGCAACTGGGATAAGGCTTCACTGTCGGCGGGGAAAAAAGGGAGGCAGATATGTTGAAAAGGGCATGGGGAATTATGGCCGTGATGACCGCGGGCGCGGTCTGTGCTGGGCCTGCGGGCTTCTGGCGCTGCGAGGACGGGAAGCCCGGCGAGGCGGCGGGCGCGGTGGCGTCGGCGGCGAGCGCGCAGGCGCTGGCGGGGAAGGCGGGGTTTTTCGAGAAGGGGACGCCGCCGGTTTTCGATGCGGAGGTGCCGCATAAGGCGCTCTGGGACGGGGCGACGGCAGCGCTGGCCGTGCCGGTCAACGGAGCGTCCCTGCGGTTTCGCGCGGGAGATGTGACGGGGAACGGCTCGCCGGTCGGCGGGGAAGTCGTGGTGTCCGGCAAAGAGGCGGCGGCGAAGCCTGCCAGTTTCACGGTGGAGGCCTTCGTGAAGGTGGCCCGGCTGACCGCGCGCCACGCGCTGGTCGCGAGCAAGCGGCGCAACGGGCAGACGGGCGCGAGCTGGTCGCTCTCGGTCGCGCCGACGGGCACGCTCGGCGTGCGCTTCGACACGCAGCCGGGCGCCGGGAGCGGCGACGGCTTCAACCAGTGCTTCGGCGCCTCGGGCTCGCTGAACGACGGGCAGTGGCACCACGTGGCGCTGACCTTCGAGGAGGCGTCGCGGAAGGTCGGCTTGTATGTGGACTATCAGCTGTGCGGCAAAGGGGCCACGCGCGGGCCGCTGGTGTACGATGACGGCGACCTGGTGATCGGCCGCGGGCTGGACGGGTGGCTGGACGAGGTGAGGCTGTCGCCCGAAGCGCTGCACCCCGAGCAGTTCCTGCGGCCCGAGCGCTTTTTCTCGGAGATGAAGCCGCGGGTCACCTACGTCCCGCTGCTGGACCAGACGCAGACCCGCGTGCAGTCTGCCCTCAAGCCGGAGCTGAAGAAGCTCGGCACGCTGATTCCGAAGAGCGTGCCGGAGATCGGGACCGCCATGTGGTCGCTGGGCTGCGAGACGCTGGACCGCGATTTGGCGAACTGGGACGCCTACCGGGGCTATCTGGTGCCGCTGGGGATCAAGCGCATCCGCCTGCAAGGGGGCTGGAACCGCACGGAGAAAGAGAAGGGCGTCTATGATTTCGCGTGGCTGGACCACATCGTGGACGACGCGCTCGGCCTGGGGCTCGAGGTGTGTCTCGAGACTTCCTACAACAACCGCCTTTACGAGCCCGGCGGAGCGACGGGGCCTGGCGGGCACTTGCCATCGGGCGAGGAGACGCTGGCCGCGTGGGACCGGTGGGTCGAGGCCATGGTGCGGCGCTATTCGCCCAAGGGGGTGAAGGAGTGGATGATGTACAACGAGCCGAACCTGAAACGGGATTTCAACACGCCGGAGCGGATCGTCGAGAACAACATCCGCACGGCCGAGATCATCAAGCGGATCGACCCGGGCGCCAAGGTCGGCGCGTTCGTGCTGGCGGGCCTGGGGGTGGAGCAGATCGAGAAGATGCTGACGATGATCAAGGAGCAGGGCAAGCTGGACCTTTTCCACTGGGCGGTGTACCACGGCTACAGCGGCAACCCGGACCGGCTGTGCGAGAGCATGGGCAAGCTCAACGAGATGTTGAAAAAGGTGGCGCCGAAGATCCGGGGGTGGCAAGGCGAGGCGGGCTGCGCTTCGGAGGAAGTCCAGTACGCGCTGTCGGGCATCGACTGGACCGAGTACTCGCACGCCAAGTGGAACACGCGCCGGATGCTGTGCGACCTCGGCTACGACATCGAGTCCTCGGTGTTCACGATCACGGATCTCGCGTATCACAAGGACTTCATTTCGCGCTACGGCTTGATCAAGACCAACCCCGACAACTCGATCATCAAGGTCAAGACCGCCTACTACTCGGTCCAGAACGTGGTGACCCTCTTCAACGACGCGCTCGTTCGCGTGCCGGACTACGACATGACCGTGACGGGCACGGAGAAGGAGTTGTCCAAGTTCGCGTTCCGCGACAAGAAGAGCGGCTTGGATGTGATCGCGCTGTGGGACGGCACGGAGATCCCAGGAAACGGCTCGGAGATTGTCAAAGTGCAAGTCGCGGTGAAAGGCGGCCACTTCAAGGAGCCGGTGTGGGTGGACTTGGTCACGGGGCTGGTCTACGAGATCCCGTCTGAGCAGATGACGGTCGAGGGCGAGACGGTCACGCTCAAAGACATTCCGGTGTATGACGGGCCGGCGGCGATCATGGACAAGAGCCTGGTGCGGTATGAGCCGGTCAAAGTGGTGGCGAAGAAGAAGGCGAAAGCCGCAAAGAGCGCCAAGCCGGCGCAGGGTCAGAAACCGGCGAAAGCCGGTGTCTCGCCCGTGGTGCCGCATCTGCTTCCGGGAACGCAGCAGCCTGCGCCGGCGGTGCTGATCCTCGGCATGAAGGATGCGGATGCGGGCGCGCTGGTCAAGTGGCTGAACGGACAGGACGTCCATGCTTTTGTGCTGGCGACGGACGAAAAGTCGGTGGAGGGGGCTGCCGAGGAGGCGAAGGGCGCGCTGGCGGCGATCCGCAGCCGCGCGGCGGAGTGGCAGGTCAAGGCCGACGCCGTGGGCGTGATGGGGCAGGGTTCGGCCGGAGCGGCCGCAGCCACCGCAGCGGGCCGTGATGCGGATTTTGTGATTCTCGTCGACGGGACGGATACGCAGGCCTCGAATATGGCTGTCGGGGCGAGGCGCGCGCCGCTCTTTGTCGGCAAGAAGAATGAGTGGCAGGCGCCGCTCGCGGCGTGGCTGGAGAAGTTTAAAGGTAAGGTGTTCTAGTGAGGCTTACAAAGATGCGAGCGTTTTTAAGCGGCGTGTTGCTGGCTGCGGCGGTCGTCGGGCTGGGGGCGGACGACGGGGTGTGCGTGATGCGGCAGGGCTTGCCGAACGCCTGCCGCATCTGGAGGGAGGAGAAGCAGGAAGGCACGGTCTTCTATGTCGGGGGGCAGGCCGGCAACGCGAAGGGCGGCATGCGCGAGAGCTTCGCGGGGCTTGTGAAAAAGACGTACCCCGGGGCGCACGGCGTGCGGCTGTTCAGCGCGTGGAACAGGATCTATCCCGACCGCTGCTCCTCCGTCATCGAGACGTTCCGGGCCATGTCGTCGCCTGCGGCGGCGTCCGGGGAGAAGGCGTGGCCGTTCGTGGCGCTGGCGGTGGTCGAGCTGTCGGCCGAGGACGTCGGCATGCCGGAAGCGCAGGTGAAGGCGGCGCTGGAGGGCCTGGTGCGCAAGATGCGGCGGGGCGCGCCCTGCCGCGACATCCTGTTCCTCCATCCGGCGGACCCCCGGCTCGTGTCGGACTATCGCGCCGGCCGGGTTCCCGAAGCCGTGCGGTGGCATGAGGCGGTCGCGGAGCACTACGGCATCCCGAGCGTCAACCTTGCCCAAGCGGCGGCCCTGAAGCCGGCTGACGCGGCGGACGATCCGAAGGCGCGTGCCGGCCTGCTGCACGAGCATGTCGGGGCGCTGCTGGCGCGGTGCGCGGCCTCGCCTGCGCAGGACCAGCCGGTGAAGCTGCCCAACCCCAAACAGCCGCTGACCCCGCTGCCGTGGGAAGAGCCCACGCTGGTGAACTACGAGCGGGGCGAGCTGGACCCTGCCGGCTGGCTGGGCTGGCAGTTGAGTCCCGTCGATCAGATTTTCCACGTCGCCACCTGCTCCACGCCCGGCCCGGTGATGGCGCTGACGTTCAACGGCGATGCGGTCGGCGTGTACGGCGTGACCGGCCCCGACGCGGGCGATCTCGAGTTCTCGCTCGACGGCGGCGCGTGGCAGGCGCTCAAGGTGTTTGACCCGGAGTCCAAAGACGGGAAGCACCACCTGTATCACCGGATGCTGGGAGAGGGGCTGAAGAAAGGGACGCATGCGCTGCGCGTGCGCGTGGCGGAGGCCGTGCCTCAGGGAAGCGCCGGGCGGCAGGCGCGTATCGGCTGGTTCACGGTGAACGGGCGCGACGCGGGGCAGATGACGCAGATGAAGCCGATCGAAATGGCCGACACCCTGTTCATGCAGTTGGAGCCGATCACCTACGTGCCGCCGAAGAGCCGGTGGAGCCTGATTCCAAAAACCATGAAGCGGCTGCGCGAAGGGGGCACCGTCCGCATGGTGATGCTCGGCGACAGCATCATCAACAACATCCAGGGCTCGGGGTTCAACCTGCTGGTCGAGCGGGCGTATCCGGGCAGCAAGATCGAGAAGACCGTCTCGGTGCGCGGCAGCACGGGGTGCTGGTATTACCAGGAGCCGGAGCATCTGAAAAGCTATGTGCTCAAGCACGCGCCGGACCTGCTGGTCATCGGCGGCATCAGCCAGCGCGGGGACGTCGAGGCCATCCGCTCGGTGATCCGCCAGACGCGCGCGGCGCTGCCGGAGGTCGAGGTGATCGTGATGACCGACGTGTTCGGGGCGAAGGGGACGATCGACCCGTATGACCCGAAGACGGCCGCGGAGGTCGATCCGAACGGGAGCGGCTACCGCGAGCGGCTGCTGAAGATGGCGCAGGAAGAGAAGGTCGAATACATCAACGTCACCCAGCCGTGGGCGCTTTTCCTGAAGGCGTCGAAGCAGCCGCTGACGGCCTTCATGTCGGATGCGGTCCACGCCAACGCGCGCGGCTGTCAGCTGATCGGGCGTTTTCTCGAGCTGTATTTTGCGCCCGACGGCTGGGACGCGAGGGCGGTGGCCAAGAAGGCGTTGGGCAAGTGAGTGTTTTTTGAAAGGAGCAGACAGATGAGCGTATCACATGTGAAGTTGCTGGCCGGGATGCTGACGCTGGCGGCGTGGGGCGTGACGGGTGCAGGAGATGAGGCCTGCGCCATGCGGGAGGGGCTGCCCAACGCCTGCCGCATTTGGAAGGCGAAAGAGCAGAACGGCTGCGTCTTTTACATCGGCTGCACGGCCGAGACGCCGAGGGGGCGGATGCGGCAGCTTTTCCCAAAGGCGGTGACCAAAGCCTTTCCCGGCGCGCGGGGCGTGTATCCGTTCACCGCATGGGGGAAAACGTATCCCGACACCTGCTCCTCCGTGATCGAGACCTTCCGCGCGATGTCGGACGGCCCCTGCGTGGCGCCTGAGACCGGGTGGCCTTTTGTCGCGCTGACGCTGATCGACCTTTCGGACGAGGATGCGGGACTGCCCGAGCGGCAGGTGAGCGCGGCGCTGGAAGGGCTCGTGTACCGGACGCGCCAGCGCAATCCGAGCCGCGACATGGTCATGCTCCATCAGGCGGACGACCGGTTTGTGGCGGATTACCGCGCGGGGAAAGAGCCGGAGGTGATCCGGTGGCACGAGCGGATCGCGGAGCACTACGGCATCCCGAGCGTGAACCTTGCCAAGGCGGCCGCGCGGCGGACAGAATGGAAAGGCTCGGCGGCGGAAAAGGAGGCGCTGCTGAGCGAGCTGGTCGGCGCGTTCCTGTCGCAGTGCGCGGCGCAGCCCGCGCAGGGTGCGCCCGTGAAGCACCCGGTTCCCGCGCCGCTGACGCCGGCGCTGTGGGACAGGGCCACGCTGGTGAACTACGAGCGCGGAGAGATGGACCTCGCGGGCTGGCTGGGCTGGCAACTGAGCCCGGTGGACGCGATCTTTCACGTCGCGCTCTGCTCCAAGCCGGGGCCGGTCATGTCCTTGGATTTCGTCGGGACGGCTGCGGGGGTTTACGGGGTGACCGGGCCGGACGCGGGCGACCTGGAGGTTTCGTTGGACGGCGGGCCGTGGCAGCTGCTCAAGGTGTTCGACCCGCGGGCCAAGGACGGCGGGTACCATCTGTTTCACGCCATGTTCGCCGATGAGCTCAAAGACGTAAAGCACACGGTGCGGGTCCGCGTGGCCGAGGCCGTGCCGCAGGGAAGCACGGGGCGGCAGGCGCGCATCGGCTGGTTTACCGTGAACGGGCACGACGCGAGCCCGCTGAGCCAGCTGAAGCCGATCGAACTGGCGGACACGCTGTTTCTGCAACTGGAGCCCCTCACCTATACGCCGCCGAAGAACCGGTGCGCGCTGATTCCCAAGACAATGAAGCGGCTGCGCGACGGCGGCAAGCTCCGCATGGTGATGCTGGGCGACAGCATCATCAACAACATCCAGGGCTCGCACTTCAACCTGCTGCTGGAGCGGGCCTACCCGGGCAGCGCGATCGAAAAGATCGTGTCGGTGCGCGGCAGCACGGGGTGCTGGTACTATCAGGAGCCAGAGCACCTGAAAGAGTATGTGCTGAAACACGCGCCGGACCTGCTGGTCATCGGCGGCATCAGCCAGCAGGGCAACGTCGAGGCGATCCGCTCCGTGATCCGGCAGACGCGGGCGGCGCTGCCGGAAGTCGAGGTGATCGTGATGACCGACGTGTACGGCGGCCCGTGGGCGAAAGAGCTGGATCCGTATAACCCGAAGAACGCGGCCGATCCCGACCCGGCCGGGGACGGGTACCGCGACCGCCTTTTCAAGATGGCGGGCGAGGAGAAAGTGGAGTTTATCAACGTCACGCAGCCGTGGATGCGGCACCTGACGGCGTCGAAAGAGCCGCTGGGCGCTTTCAAGTCCGATATGGTCCACGCCAACGCGCGCGGCAGCCAGCTGATCGGGCGCTTCCTCGAGCTGTATTTCGCGCCCGACGGCTGGGATGCGCGGGCGGTGGCAAAGAAGGCTTTGAAGCCGGCTGTTCCGGCGGCGGAATGAGGAATGGTCGCAAAGGGAGGATGGATTGATGCGGAAGTTCATGATGGCGGCGGTGTATGGGGCTGTTTCGGCGGTGTCGGCGCAGGTGATCGACAAC
>CAYZQL010000100.1:0-13414 GCA_964480555.1 uncultured Lentisphaeraceae bacterium
CGCAAGTGATACGTGCCCTTGCTCCATCAGATCGAGCAGACGTCCGGGAGTGGCCACAACCAGCACGGCACCACGGTCGAGCGCGCTCACCTGTGGATACTGGCTGACACCTCCGAACACGACGGCGAAAGGCATTCCCAAGTACCGTCCGTAGGTCGTGGTGCTGGTCGCGATCTGGGCTGCCAGTTCACGCGTCGGAGCGAGAATCAAGGCACGCGGCTTATTGCGCTCAACCGTCTTCGAATTAACGGTCAACCGGTGCAGGATCGGGAGCAGAAAAGCGGCTGTCTTGCCCGTGCCCGTCTGTGCACAACCAAGCAGGTCTCGCCCCTCAAGCAGATGCGGGATGGATTTCTCCTGAATCGGCGTAGGGGTCAGGTATTCCTGATCGGCCACAGCGTGCTGCAGGAGAGGATGGACCAGTCCGAAAACGGTCTCAGCGAAGGACGCAGGGATCTCGCCTTTAGGTTTGGGAACCTGCCGCGGAGCTTCGTGTTCGGCTAATCCGGGATGGCGGTTTCTGCGACGGAAAGGAGGACGAGGACGGTTTCCGCCCCGCCCGTAAGAGGAGTCTTTATGCATGTGGGGTGTGTATATACACTTCTCCGCCGGCAAAGTCAAGACCGAGAAGCCCCCGATGTTGACTCGGTTGACTTCCTTTTCCTTGGGAACCACGCTTCAATCACCTTCTGGGGGCACACAGTGCTATCTAACCTCGACAATGCCCAGAGGTTGCGCCGTTTTCCACCCACCGCGTGTGAAATCGGGGACATCGATCGAAGCGCCGCGGTTCAGCGTCGAGCGCTCGGTCAGTTCGAGCAGACTGCTCCAAAGTGCTGTATCATACACATCGATGTCGAGCGGCAACCCATTCTGTAAACAATAGCATAGACGCAACAGAAGCAAATAGTCCATCCCTCCGTGACCGCCAGACTTCTTTGCCGCATCTCCGCTCTTGTCCCAGAGCGGATGGATGTATTTGGCTTTCAGCGCTGCCAGGTCGGCATCGTTCATCCATCCATGCGAACTCGGTGCCAGCGCCACACGCAAAGGGTAATCGGTCAAAATACCCTTGGTGCCCGATATCGTGTTGATACGGCTATAGGGCCTCGGGCTGGTGGTGTCGTGCTGCACCATGATCGTCCGCCCGCGACATGTCCTGATGACCGTGGTGTTCATGTCACCCAGTCGATAGGTATCCTTGGCTTCTGGACTGTTTTTCCCGAACGCTTCGCTTGCGAACTGGCTCATTCCAAACTGTCCGGAACTGACTGAAGTGAGATACTCGAACCGGTCTCCTCGATTGATATCCATATACTGGCAGATGGGGCCCAGCCCATGCATCGGATAGGGATTGCCGGTGTGCGCCTTGCTGTACTTGAGCCGCCACATGCCCTGATACCCGGACGCGTTGAACTTGAGACTGCGCAAGTCATGCAGGTAAGCGCCTTCGCCGTGCACCAACTCACCCAACACGCCTTTGCGGCAAAGCATCAGAGCGAACATTTCGTTTTCGCCATAGCAACAGTTTTCCAGCATCATGCAATGACACCGCGTCTTCTCACTGGTCTCAACCAGTTCCCAGCACTCGTCTAGGGTCACCGCCGCAGGAACCTCAACCACCACCGGCTTGCCGCACCGCATGGCATACAGCGCCATCGGCGTGTGCAGAAGCCAAGGCGTGGTCACATGAACCAGATTCACCTTATCCGATTCACACAGTTTTTTCCACGCGTCTTCCGAACCGGCGTACAGTGCGGCATCTGGCTTGTTCTTCTCTTTGAGCCATTTCAACTGGCGCTCGGCTCGCTCGGGCAACAGATCGGACAGGGCAGCCACTTCTACTCCGGGAATATCCGAGTACACCTGGACCGCGCCAGGCCCACGCATGCCAAGTCCGATCACGCCGACCCGAATGGTTTCCTGTGGCTTACAGCGCAACCCCATGACAGTCTGCGCACCGCCGCGATCAAACAAATCCAGACTTTTACATCCTGACACGCCTCCGGCTAAAACAGCCCCCGCACTTGTCCATGCGGCATTCCGTAAAAAATCTCTTCTCCCTAAATTCATGGACTTCCCCTTTTTTTCGTGTGCCACAGTCGTAACCAACTTTTCACTGTCACATGCTAGCATCGGATGGAACGTCAGTCAAGTTCATGCCCTCCCGTCATAACCTCACCCCCGTTTCGTGTATCTGAGAACAACATCCGCTGTTACGGCCTAAAGCCTCTAATGTCCACACCAACGGGTATAAACGCTCATGATACCACAGTGACGAGAAATAGAGGCCAAGCGGCGTCGGCCACTCGCATCCCGCCCTCCAGTTATCGGCCAGCCATGCACAACCGCGCCTCACGGCCGTCGTGCAGGCGGGCCCGCCCCCCGTGAGTGCGATGACGGCCAGCGCAGTCTCTTCGACCGTCGCCCTCGCTCCTGCGCTCCATCCCCCGTCTTGACGTTGCTGTTCCAAAAGCCATGCCTCGCCCCGCGACAACATCGTGTTGACCACTCTGCGGTCCTTTTCAGCCCGCTGTTTGTAGCCTTGCCATAGCCCCGCGACGGTCCGCAAGGAATCAACCACACGAGCCGTGCCCACCACCGGATTCCTTCCGTCAACACGGTCTTGATGCCCGAACCACAACGGCACCCATCCTCCGTCGGACTCTTGCGTTTTTTGTAGATACCGCAAGAGCCGCCGGACCGGTCCTCGCCCCTCGCCTCTTGCCTGCTCACAGGCCACCCATGCGGCAAGCGCGTGGGCACTGATATCCGGACAACTCCGGTCGAACGGCAGGTGTCCCCAACCCCGGCTGAAGGTCGGCATGCCGCCATCCGAGTTCTGCAACATCCGGAGCCAATGCAGTCCAGCCCGGACCGTTGCAGCCAGATCTGCCCTGCACCCCGACTCCTCTAACCGCTTCAAGGCGAGTAACGCACCACACGTATCGTCGGCATCCGGCACCCCGCCCGGCAGATCGGTCCATGCCCATCCACCTGGAAGCGCACCCGTAAAAGGGTGCCTCTCCTTCGTCTGCGTCTTTACCAGCCACTCCGCAACCCGTTCCGTTTCCCCGGCGCTCCGTCTTCCTCCACCCGTTCCCCACACTGCCCGCACGGCAAGCGACGTCACCCAGGTACGCAGATTCGAATCGATCGCCCAACTGCCGTCGGCTCGCATGGCATGACTGAGAAAAGCAAGCCCCTTTTTCGACACGGGACAGTTCCCGTATCCCGCGTGACGCAGCGCCAACACAACGAAGGCGGTCAACGGAATCGCGTCGAGGAAACCGCCGTGTCCCGGTTGCAGAGCCGCCAGTTTTCTAAGCAGCGCGCCTGAAAAAAAACGTCCCCAAACAGATCGCCTCGTGGCGGTGCACACGCACACGTGACGGCACAGCCCCACCGCAATCAGTGCGGGCAGCGCATAGCTCACAACCTGTAAACGGAGAAAACGGAATAGGCTCCGTGGCATCAGTGCGAACAGAAACGGCAAAGGCGGCACGCTCAACCAAGCCCGGCTATCCTCGCCGCACACGGCAAGATAAGCCAAGATCGGCACCGCGAAGGTGCGGTCCACGCCATACGCCTGCCCCAGCGCCCGCGCAACCGTTTCTGGGCTGAGTCCTCCAATGCGAGCTTCAATCCATTTTTCTCCGCCGGACACGATCTCATCGGCGGAGTGTCCTAATCCGGAACCGCCCCTTTTTCGCGCGTGCCGCAGCGTCGCGCAAACGATCAGCGTTGTGCTCAGGTTCGACACACTCGTGGGCGTGTCGCCCCACCCGCCATCGGCATTGGCATGCGAGATCAGCCACGACACACCGGCACCAGAGCGCGCCAAGTCCGAAACGTCGTCTGTTGCCAGTGCCGTAACGGCCAGTGCTGTGCTTAATGCGCTGGACGCCAGTTCGCCCGTCCAGACACCGGTGTCCTCATCACGCAAGGCCAGCACCTTTTCCAGCACCGCCTCATACGCTTCCCGAACGTTGTCCATGTCGGAAGATTACCGGATTTTCCCATCTCTCAAACAGCACAATCCGGTTGCGTATCGCAAAAAAAAGGCTAGGCCATGCCGGGCACATCCCAGCCCTTACGGTAGGTCCGCCTCAACAGTCTGTCCGCCGTCTGCGAATTCGTGATCCTCAGGTGCGCAGCGTCCCACTTCAGAACGACGCCCGGCTCACGGATCGCGACGGTGCCGAGAATGATGGTCTCCGCCATGGGGCCTGTCTGCACAAAGTGTGATTCGCACATCTCACCGCCAAGACAGGCATCAAGGAAGTGGTGATAGTGGTTACGCGCCGACAGCTTAGCTTTCGCACGTCCCTCAAACTTGGCCTTGGGCAACAGCACCGGCCCTGATGTATGAGGAAGCAACAGGGCCCCCTCCGTGCCAATCACCATGGCGGATTCGGCGGGGTACTCGTTGAAGCCTGCCTCTTTGGCCATCGCCTGCACATCGTCGGGCGGGAAGATAAGCCCGTCAAACCACTCCATCGTGAACGTTTTTCCACCCGTCTGAGGAATTCCGGGAAAAACCCAGGTGATGTGGTCGCTTTGCGGCCACACATCCGCACGCCGCGCCCGATCGTTTTTCCACGACTCCTGCACCTCGGCGGTAACCGTCAGCGGTGCGGTCTTGCCCAGATCCAGCCCCTTCCAGACCGCATCGAAAATATGGCACCCGATGTCGCCGGACCACCCCGTACCGAAATCCTGCCACGCACGCCATTTGGCGGGATGGTAAATCTCGGGAGCGTAGGCGCGCTCCGGGGCCGTGCCAAGCCATAGATCCCAAGCCAAATGGGCGGGGACAGGCTCGCCTATAGCTGGACGCGGCCCCACCAGTCGATAAGTGTCGATCGCACCCGGGCGGTTCGAACAAAGAATGATGCGCTGGACAGTGCCCACCGCGCGCTCACGCAACAACTGCACGCCCATACGGTCGCCTACGCCCGCAGCATGCTGTGTTCCGAGCTGGGTGACCACCTTTGTACGCATGACCGCCTGGGCCAAAGCCCGGCATTCCGCAACATCGTGGCAGAGCGGCTTCTGGCAGTACACGTGTTTGTCGGCACGGATTGCCGTCATCGCTATCAGAGCATGCATATGATCCGGCACCGCGGCGTTGACCGAATCGATCTTGTCTCCCTCCTTGTCGAGCATTTCGCGCCAGTCGGTGTACCGGCGTGCGTTCGGCACAAGCTCAGCCGCTTTCTCCAAGTGGCTCTTGTCCACATCGCAAATCGCCACAATTTCGGTCATCGGGTGCGACTTGAAATTCTGAAGGTCATGGTGACCCATGCCCCCCACACCGATACAGGCATGGTTGATTTTCGAGTTAGCGGCAATCCGCCGCGGCCCGGTTGTCCCGCATCCCGGTAAAAGTCCGGCCGCTGAAACGGCCGCCGCCGATGTCAGAAACGTTCTTCTGTTCATGGACTCTCTCATTCCCGCCTCCTGAAGCATAAATTACGTGATGAACGGAACGGCACCCTGCCGTCTACGTGTTTCGTCCCATGAGCGCGTTGATGATCAGCAGATCGAGCTCCTCGTAATCGCGCTCGGCAATCAGGCCCTCCACGGCATTCTGATCCAGCCCGCGCGCAACTTCCAGCAACTGCAGGAAAATCGTCCGGCTGTTGGAAAGGTGCTTGGTACTTGCCTCGAGTTTCTGTGTCCGCATGGCCTTGATGTCCAACCCGATGAATTCGCCATTCTGCCCATACCCGTACCGGTCTAGCATACGCACTTGGTTGAACGCCCGCCGCAAATCGATGCTGCCAAAACTCCGGTCTTCGTCAAACTTCAACCCGTTCTGGTCGTTGAGATGCACGGTGAATAATTTTTTATGCGCGAGCGCAAAACCCATTTCATCGGACGGGTCAAGCCCCGCCAGAATCGCATGTGCGCTCTCGATGTTCACTCCCACCCGCGACGGGTCGGAACACAGATGGCCTAGTGCGATCGCATGGCCGGTCGTGGGAATGTACGTATGGTCGACCGGCTCGTTCGGTTTCGGCTCGATGGCAATCCGGATCGCAGGGTCATGAGCGAGCATGCGGTTGATCGCTTCCACAAGCTGATCCACGGCTTTCTTGCTGTCTTTGGATTCGCGCACATACGTGCCTTCACGAGCAAGCCAGAGCACGATGAGGCGCGTTCCCAACTCGTGGGCGATGTCGATAGCAGAAAGACTCCGTTGGATGGCGTATTCGCGGCAGGCCGGATCATTCGAGGTGTAAGCCCCGTCTATGGTTCGCGCATCTTCCCACAAGCGAGGCGCCACGAACTCCGCGCAGAGACCTTCTCCGTCCAACAGGCGCTTGAGTTCGGCCGCTTGTTTCCGGATACCCGCTCCATTGAGCCGGTTCATGTCGGGAACAGCGTCATCATCGTGAAACTGAACGCCCTCGTAGCCCAGCGGCCGAAACTTCTTCAGTTTCTCTCCAAAGGTCAGGCTTCCTCGAACGGTCGGTCCGAACGGATCAGCACCTTCGTGAATGTTCCAAGGCCCGAATGAGAAACGGCACTTTGTTTGCATCGCGCATGCTCCCTTTTGGATTGATGATGTATAAATAATAATACAGTATCTCTTTGCCGTCTTCGGCTCCAGTCTCAATTTCTTGTATTCGGGCATCAATTCTCAGAAAAGGATACGCATTTATCCTTTGAATGCGCACAGGAACTTTTGTACGCTATCACGTATGAAGGTGACGATGAAACTGAAGTCGGAAAGGATCCGGTTGCTCCCCGGGGAATCCTTCCGTCTGCTGCAGTGGCAGAACAACATCCATGATGTCGAGATCGTTGCAGCCGATGGGACGCGACGTCCGTTCTCGGGTTCTGGCCACGAATGGCACCACCACTCGCAAATGGAGTTGGCCTTGATCGCAAAAGGCGCGGGGACACTATTCATCGGTGACTCGATCACCCCGTTCACAGCGCCCGACCTCGTACTGATCGGGTCCAACCTGCCCCACTATTGGCACATGCCCCACCCTTCCTTCGGGTATGCGATCCAGTTTGATTTCGAGCCTGAACACCCCTTCTGGCAATTTCCTGAAACGGGTGAACTGCGTGCGCTCTGGATAAGGGCGCAGCGAGGCCTGCGGCTCTCGGGGCCAACGGCGTCCGACATTGCAGGCCTCATCCGCACATCGCTTTCTTGTGGCGGCATGGGAAGACTTTCGCGCTTCATGCGGATTCTTGAGGCACTCGCGAAAGCCGACTCACTAAACTGCACAACCGTTTCCAGCACGACCTTTGTGCCGCCCGCCCGGCAGGCCACTTATCAAAGTCTTCAGAAAGCCATTTATCTGGCTTTTCACCGGTTTCATGAGCAGATCTCCTTTTCTGAAGTGCTTCGCGAAACTCGCATGAGCAAAGCGACTTTTGAGCGCCACTTCAAGCGGCACACCGGCAAAACCTTCACCCAATTTCTCTCCGAGATCCGCTTGAACCACGCCAGCCGGCAGTTGCTCGAAACCGAACTTTCGATCAGCGAGATCGCGCTCGCCTCAGGATACAATAACATCTCGCATTTCAACCACCAGTTTCTTGCCCTCTATCGCCGCTCGCCCCGTGAGTTCCGCCGTTCGTTAAGACCGGCGAAGGGATAGCCTGCCCGCGTCCCGCCTCATCCGTGTTTTCGCACATTATGATTACGCTTTTCAAGCATCTCAGGAATCACTAAACTACATATGCAAACAAAGGAACCCCTCCCATGCAGCAACACACATGGATCGCCATTCTCGATTTTGGCTCGCAATACACCCAACTCATCGCCCGTCGTGTGCGCGAGCAGCAGGTCTATTCCGAGATTCTGCGCTTCGACACCACCGCCGATAAATTGCGTGAGAGAAAGCCAGCCGGCATTATCCTCTCCGGTGGACCGAACAGCGTTTTTGAGGATGGCGCACCGCTCTGTGATCCCGCCATCTATGACCTCGGCATCCCCGTTCTGGGCATCTGCTATGGCATGCAACTGACCGCCAAGACACTCGGCGGCACGGTCACGCCCGGCACCCACCGCGAATACGGCCACACGCAAATCGAAACCGTTTCCGGCAACCGGCTTTTCGCGGGGCTGCCGGCTGAACTCAACGTTTGGATGAGCCATGGCGACCAGGTCGCGGCCCTGCCCGAGGGGTTCAAGACCACCGCCCGTTCGCTCTCATGTGCCAATGCGGCCATGTGTAATGACACGCGCAACCTTTTTGCGCTGCAGTTTCACCCCGAAGTGGTCCATACACAGCACGGCGACAAGATTCTGCACAACTTTCTTTTTTCGATCTGCGGGTGCACCGGCGATTGGAAACTCTCCTCTTGGGTCGACGATACCGTGGCGACCCTGAAGCGGCAGGTCGGCGATGAGCAGGTCGTGCTCGGCCTGAGCGGAGGTGTGGACTCTTCGGTCGTGGCGGTTCTTCTGCACAAGGCCATCGGCGGCCGGCTGCATTGCATCTTCGTGGACAACGGGCTGCTCAGATACGGTGAAGACAAGCAGGTCGAGACGATGTTCCGGGCGAAGGCCGGCATGGACGTGCACGTGATCGACGCCAAAGCGCGCTTTTATGCAGCACTCAAGGGCGTCGAGGAGCCTGAGCAGAAGCGCAAGATCATCGGCCGCGAGTTCATAGAGGTCTTTGCCGAACAGGCCCGCCGCTTCAAGGACTGCAAGTTTCTCGGCCAAGGCACGATCTATCCCGATGTCATCGAGAGCGTCAGTCCTCTCAAAGGCCCCAGCCAAACCATCAAGAGCCACCACAACGTCGGCGGCCTGCCGCCGGATCTGAAGTTCGAGCTGGTCGAGCCGCTGCGCGAGCTCTTCAAGGACGAGGTCCGCGCCGTGGGCCGCGTCATGGGCATGGACAACGAACTGCTCGACCGCCAGCCGTTCCCCGGCCCCGGCATGGGCGTGCGCATCCTGGGCGAGGTCAACGCCGAGCGCGTGGCCCTGGTCCAGCAGGCTGACCTGCGCGTGCAGGAGGAGATGCGCAAGCTGCCGAACTACAAGTCGATCTGGCAGTCCTTCGCCGTCCTGCTGCCGGTCAAGACGGTGGGCGTCATGGGCGACCAGCGCACCTACGAGAACGTCTGCGTCCTGCGCGTGGTGGACAGCATCGACGCCATGACCGCGGACTGGACGCGCGTGCCGTACGACACGCTGGCCCGCATCTCGAACCGCATCATCAACGAGGTGCGCGGCATCAACCGCGTCGTCTTCGACATCAGCTCCAAGCCGCCCGCCACCATCGAGTGGGAGTAAGGAACGCCCAACGCTGAACGCTCAACTCTCAACGCCTAAGTTCTGCACTGTTGGACGTTGAGAGTTTATCTTATCCCGCGCGGCTGCCGCGGCCTTCGGCATCAACGCCATATGGCCCGCCTCCAGCGGGCCGGAAGCAGCCGGCCAGCGAGCCAGACGACCAGCACCACGGCCAGCAGCCAGCCGTCCGACGCGGGCGAATCCATAAGGTCCAACGCGCCAGAGCCTCCAAGGGTCTGAACCTGCTTGACGTGCAGCATCTTGCGCTGCATGTCGTTCTCCACCACGATGTACGCGCCCGCCGCCGTCAGCACGTCGCTGGCCACGCTGGCCCTGAGAATAGCCCGCCGCAGCCCGTCGCGATCCGGATGTGCGTCCAACTCGCGCTGCAGCCGCCACGCCGTCGCGCCGCGCACCCATTTCGACTCTGGGGGTAGCCGCACCCATCCCGCAAGAGGCTCCTCGTTTGACGTCTGCGGCCCACTCGCCGAACCTTCAAACGCCAGCACCTCATCGGCCGCGTCAACGGTTTGACGAAGATCGCCGCCCGCAGCCAGCACGGAAACCGCCCCCTGTACCGCACCCGGCACAGGGAATGACGAACCATCCGACAACCGCAGTTCGCGCAACCCAGGCGCTTCGGCCAACACGCCTCGCCACGTCTCGGGAGAGACCTTTTCCAGAGCGCTCCTTATCGTGCGTCCCGCCAACGCGACGCGCGGACGAGTGACGCCATCCAGCCGGCAGCACCGCGCAACGCGACGCAAGGCCGCACCCACATTCAGTCCCCCGACCGGGTTCAGACGCGGACGCCACTCCGCAACCCGTTCCGCAGAAACATGCTCCGTCACCGTCTCGGCGTTCGCCCAGACGACATGTACGGTACCCGTCATCCCACGTGCCGCCACGGCCAAGGCCTCGCCGGTCCACGTGCCGTTGGTTTCCGAGCAGTCCAGCACGAGCCAGTCAGACTGATGATCTCCAGCGCCGTCAGCAGGAGCACCACGCCAGAGCCGATTCTTCACTAACACCCCGTTCGCCCACACGCATTGAGGCTTGAGAGTACCGTCACCCAGCGCCACCCGACGGTCACCGATCACAACCGCGTCCGCATACCCTTCGGGGCACAGAAACACCAGCTCCACCTCGCGCTTCTGATGGCTTTCAACCGGAAACACGCTCAAGCTCAAACGCGAGTTGTCCTCGTACCGCAACAGGGCAGGATCGCGGCGCTCGACGCGAGTAATCTGCCGATACACCCAGTCGGCCGCTTTTCGCTCAATGATATCCCCGTGTACCCATTCGTCCCCGATTTTCAGCCGCAACCCGCTGACCCACACGCCGGGAGGAACCGTCACCGTCGTCCGGAATTCCTGCGGTGTTTCCGCACCGTCTCCGCGCAGCGTGAGAGTCACCCGCGTCTCAACCTCGCCGTTCGTCAAACTGAAGGCGCTCGCCACGTTGTCAACCCGCACCTGATCCGGAAGCGGACGGGCCGCCCTGCCCGACACATTCCGCGTCCGACCTCCCCACAGACTGGCGAAGTCATTCCGCCCCCGTGCAAGCTCTTCTGCGGCCGGAATTTCCCCGCCGAAGAAAAGACCCCACAGGGTGTTCAGCTTCGCGTCCTGCAGCAGCAGGTTGTCAAAAACGCGCCAATTGACCCACCGCGACAGGAGCGGGTATTCACGTCCCGTCTTGAACCGCTGCGCGTTGACCAGCGCACGCCGCACGGCCACACGCGGAACCCCTAGCCGCAGGTCATTTCCATAATCGGGCTGGAAGACCATTTGCAGCGCGCGGTGCAACGCCACGCGGTCCAGTTCCGTCTGCAAGGCGAACGCCACCGGAAGCACGGCCACGCAAAACGCCATCCGACACGCCTTTCGCACCCTAGAGCCTTCCGTCCTCGCCACCGCCCGGTCATCTGCCAGAGCCTGCAGATGAAACGCGAAGAGCAGCACGGGGGTCAACAGCAGAAATCCTGCACCGACCGCCAAAATAGCAGGTATCGCGAACGGCAAAAAAGGAAGAAAAACGACGAAAAAATACAGGGTGAACGGAAACAACATCAGCCGACCGGCCCGCGCGCACGCGTCCAACAGACGCGCCCTCGTTGGCGGCATGATCAGGAACAACGCATTCGCAAGCGTCAGCGCATAGGCCCATCCGTTCTGCAAGTCCGCGGGGAAAGGAATTTTGCGGTTCAACAGCAACCCGCACAACGGAAAAACGAGCGCCACCAGAACGGCATACAGCGACCTCTGGATGCGGTTTCTTTGAATTTTGTTGGCTAGCCAAAGTCTGAGCCACATCAGACAACGGAAGAGTCCGAGGAACATCGTGACAAATAGTAGGACCAGTCCGAGGACGAACACCGTCCCCGAGGAACACCTTGACCCGACACCCGCAAGCAGGTTCACCCAGAAGTACATCGTCACGACAGGGACAACCACGGCCAAACAAGAAAAACCAATGTCACGTCCTGCAGAAACCGCATCTCGCCGCTGCCAACCGGCCAGCCGCCAGATACCCAGGAACACCGCCGGAGTTACGCCGGT
This sequence comes from uncultured Lentisphaeraceae bacterium, assembly GCA_964480555.1. GTDB lineage: Bacteria > Verrucomicrobiota > Kiritimatiellia > RFP12 > UBA1067 > CAYZQL01. The sequence continues at coordinate 11,836 of CAYZQL010000100.1, forward strand.
GAGTTGCGCAAAAAGGAGCGATATCGGATTGACGACCCACTGCGGCACCGACGTCATCCAACTGCCCCACCCTGAGAATACGAATGCGAGAAAAAATGTGCCACACCAGAAACCCAAAGCGACCGCCACCCAAGTCGGAGGCTCTTTCCTCCGGCACGCGACCGCCGCCGCGACAACGGCAGGAGCGAGGGCCGCTAGCGCCAAGGCCGCGAGAAGCCATCGCGGCTCGACCGTCAGCGTCTTCGACAGCCACCACACGTTTACGGGCTTCGCCAATTCGCTCCACGTCAGCCAGCACACGAACGCGTCTGCAGCCGCCAACAAAACCATCGGCACAGCCACCGTCCAGAGCAAAGCGGATGGCCCTTTAAGAAATGCAGGAAAGAGCGCATTCGAACGGTTGTCACTTGTCATCGGCCACCTCCTTGATATCAAACATCGGTGTTGTTGCTTTGCGCACGCCCGGCGTGAGGAACCCGCGCCGCGATCCACCCGGCCACCATCAGCGCCGAGAAGAAAACAGCGACCCCCGTCGCCAGATGAGACGCCCCCCACAGGCGTTCAGGCAGCAGGACTTCCGAGGCCGAACGCGCCCAGACCGTAGCGACGATCCTCACGCCGTTGACTAGCATCGCATACCCCCATGCGGCCACGGCTGCGACAGGCGCAAACCGCCAGCGAGCCGTCGCCGTGATGCGCCAAGCCAACAGACCGCACACCATCGCGAAGAAACCTGCGCCGCCGCACGCGCGTGTCACCGCAACGATCCGCCCATCCGCCAACACAAACGCGCTCCCATCTAAGGCCGCCCCAAAATACGCGGCCGCCAAACCTGCCGGCATCCGGCAAAAAACGAAGTCAAAAACCGTATTCGGCAGCAGCGTTGCCAACGCGAACACAGCCGCACTGACAGCCCCTGCGAAGAGCATTCTGGCCCTTCCGAGGCGAGAGCGTATGGATACATATCCTTTCATGGCTCCCCCCCTCATTCACGTTACCGTTGCCACGCGCCCCATTCCACGCTTCACCGGCGCGCGTTCCGCCGCCAACGCGGTCTTGGCTTGTTTCAGCACTGCGGTCAGCGTGTCCAGATAGGCTTGAAAGCGCTGGGTTCCGGAGGCGGTCAGCATAACGGTCGTGCGGGGCTTATTATTCACGAACGCCTTGGTGCAGCGCACGATTCCCTCCTTCTCCAGCGTCTTGACGTGGCGGTTGAGGTTGCCGTCCGTCAATCCGCACCGGTCGCGCAGCTCCGTGAAAGGCATCCCCCCGCGCGAGGCGCAGAGCACCGACAGGATCGCCATCCGGTTCGGCTCGTGAAACACGCGTTCAATCGCATCCATTCCGTTCACCTCGGCAATCGTTCCGCCAGCCGCCTGTCCTTGCGGTTGATGGCGTCGGCATTGCCTTTCCCGATTTCATTGTTCTTCCTTCGCATCCGCCGACTCTGCATCCGAGGGCAGGCGCAAGGTGGTCAGCACCGCACAGTTCGTCCACAACGCCGTACCGTCGCGATATCGTAATTCATAGACACCGGCGTTTGTCGGGTTTTCCATAAAACCTAGCCCATTGACCCTGT
>CAYZQL010000101.1:0-13392 GCA_964480555.1 uncultured Lentisphaeraceae bacterium
AATGCGTGGGAATTGGACCGCGTCATCGACCTCGCCCTCCAGCACCGCATCTACCTCAACCTGGTGCTCAACTACCACGGCCGCATCAGCACCTGGTGTGATCCCGAGTGGCACCTGCACCCTTACAACAAGGCGACCCCCGGCGGCTGGCTGACTCAGCCGCTCGAGTTTTTCAGCGACGCGCGGGCCATCGAGCTGCAGAAGCGCTTCTGCCGGTATACGCAGGCGCGGTGGGGGTGGGCGCCCGTGATCTTCGGGTACGAGCTGTGCAGCGAGCTCAATCTGACGGGGCACGAGACGCATCACAAAACCCATTTCGAGCCCGCGGTTGTCGAGTGGTGCCGCACGCTCGGCGGCTACCTCAAGTCCATCGACCCGAACCGCCACCTGGTGTCCGCCCACATTTCCAACGACTACACGTTCCTCAATCCCGCCCTGAGCCATCTGCCTGAGATGGACTTCAACCCCCTCGACGCCTATCACCATGGCCAGCCGGAGCGCATCATCGCCCTTGCGGCCGCCACCGCGGACGCGGGGCTGACCTACAGCAAGCCCATTCTCATCACGGAGTTCGGCGGCTCGCCGATGGCCGCGGGGCGCGAGCACCTGCTGATCGAACAGCACGCCGCACTCTGGTCCGGCTCGTGCGTGCCGCTGGCCGGCGTGCCCATGTTCTGGTGGTGGCAGGTGGTCGACGAGAACAACCTGTATGGCCGGTATACGGCGGTCAAAAAGTTTATGGAGAACACGGATCCGCGCGACACCGCCGCGAAGCGCATGCCGGTGGCGCTGAGCGTGCCGGAGGCCGGGGACAAGAAGCTGCTGCAGAAGTTCGCCGCGGTGTGCACGGCCTCGCCGGAAAAGGCGCGCGGATACATCTATCCCGCGCGGTTCGCGCGCGCCGGCGAGGAGCCCCCGGAGGCCGGGCACCTGACCGCCACGATCGACGGGTTCACCCCCGGCATTTTCCGCGTGGAGTTCTACGAGACGGCGGCCGGGTCTGTCGTGCGCCGCTTTGACGTGCGGACGCAGGACGGCCAGCTCGCCATTCCGGTCCCGCACTTCCGCTCCGACTGCGCGTTCAAGGCGCATCTGCTGACACCCATCTCCAAGCGGGCGCCCTGACGGCCCCGGGTCCGGCCGCCGTTGGGCGGTGTTCACAAAGTGTCGCGCACGAGGCGGCGAAGGGTGTAAGGTTAAACGCGATCGGAGGGGTATCGGGCATGACGGAGGTGCTGGGAAATATTCGGATTGTGCTGGTCGGCACGCTCTACAGCGGGAATGTGGGTTCGGTGTGCCGCGCCATGGCGAACATGGGTGTCCGCGAGCTGGTGCTGGCAGGCCCGAGAATCTGTGACAACTGGGACGAGGCCGTGCGGATGGCGGTTCATGCGGCCGACGTTCTGGAAGCCCGGCGCGAAACGGCGACGCTGGCGGAGGCGGTGAGCGACTGCGCGTTCGTGGTGGGGACGACGGCGCGCGGCGGGCTGTACCGGCAACACGTGAAGACGCCGCGCGAATGGGCTCCCGAACTCTTGCGGCTGGCGGAGAACGGCAAGGTGGCGCTGGTTTTCGGGCGCGAGGACAAAGGGCTGCTCAACGACGAAATCAGCTTATGCACGCACCTGATCCGCATTCCGGTTCATCCGGCGTACACATCGCTGAACCTCTCCCAAGCGGTGTTGATCTGCTGCTACGAGCTGTACGGGGCGCTTGGCACCTACGAGCCGCCCGTCGAGAAATCGCTGCCGGCCGTTGCCGCCCACAAGCTGAAGTTGGCCGCGATGTGGCACGACATGCTGCTGCTCATCGGGTTCATGAAGGAAGATAAGGCCGACCACATGATGCAGGGCATTCAGCGCATTTTTTCGCGCGGCGTCTATTCGGAAGACGATGTGGCGATCATGATGGGCGTGGCGCGGCAGGCCGACTGGGCTGCGAAAAACGGACCGGGCGTGAAACCGAAAGGCGGCAGCCAGTCAGGCCGCCCCAGCCAGATATAACAGGACGCTGGTGAGGTTGAAGAGCGCGTGCATGACGATGGGGGTCAGAATCGAGCCGGTGGCGGCATACCCCGCCGAGAAAGCCGTGCTCAGCGCCAGCAGCGGCAGGAACGACGGCGCGTGGAAATGCACGAGGGCGAAATAGAGGCCCGACAGCAGCGCGGCGAAAAGAAAGGGACGGACTTTCAGCACGGCGGTGAAGAGGACGCCGCGGAACAGCAGCTCCTCTACCACGGGGGCGATGGCGACGGCGGCCACGATCATGAAAAGGCGTGTGCCGGGGGAAAGCGTCGTGTCGCCCAACCAGTCGAAGACCTCTTGAAGGGCTGGCTCAAACCCAAGCGCTTCGGTCACGGCCGTTAGGGCCAGGGACAGCAGCAGAACGGGCGGGATGACGGCAAGCCCGTAGAGCAGGCCTTTTGTGATCGCTTCGCGTGCGGAGCAGTGCGGCGAGAAAAAGGACTGGCGCATGGAGGTGCGCGAGTAGGTGAGGCAGAGGGTGATCACGAGAAATCCTGCGAGCGCATAGAGCACGGGGCCGAGAACCAGCGCGGACTCTTTCGGCGTCTTCGCTGGCCCGTTCTGAACAAGGAGCGGCACGGCGAAGACCAGTGTCGAGGCCAAGGCGAGCTGTGCATGGAAGAACGTGAAGGGGCGCTGGGTCAATGTGCGGTAAGAGGGAAGCGACGGCATCAGGCGGCGGGTCTGCACGAGGAGGCCCAAATAGAGATCGGCTGTGGCTCCGGCGATCAAGATGAGCCCTGCTCCGGCTTGGAGAAGAATGCGTGTCAGGTCGGTGGCTTCTGAAAACATGAACTCATTTTGCCTGCTCATGCCCGCCAGGGCAATGAGAAAGCGGCGCGGGGCAATAAGGCCGTGTCTCCAGGCCGTGTTCTTGGGTGGCGAAACGGCCGCCAATATGTTACAGTTTGTCCGAATTTATGAGAGAAACAAGGCCTGTTAGAAAAACGTTTCCGATCAATGCGATGCTTGAGGGGCGCCATGTGCTTGTCGTGGGAGGCGGACGCGTGGGGCAGCGCAAAGTCGAATTGCTTTTGGATTCAGGCGCCTGTGTGACGCTTGTTTGTCCGGCGTGTGTAGACGAACTCGCGGCTCTGGCGCAGGCGGGTTCGATCCGCCATGAAGCGAGGGCGTTCGTTGACGCCGATGTGGCCGGATGTGCCCTGGTATTCGCCTGCACGGACGACAAGCATGTCAACCGGCACATCCTTGATGTCGCGAAAGCCGCCAAAATACCCTGCTGCTGTGCAGACGGCAATTGGCCGGACGGTGATTTCGTCACGCCGGCCATCATCCGCACGGGGGATGTGCTGATCGCGGTGTCGACCAGCGGCAAATCCTGCCGCCAGTCGAGGCTGATCAAAGACAACCTGCGCAAGCACCTCGACTCCATCGAGAGTTCCGATCTGCTGGTGCTGGGCACCAGCCATGAGTGCCTGTCCGCCGAGGCGCGGGCACCTTTCCATCTCCTGTCGAGCGAGCGAGCGGTCATCGGCGAAATGATCCGGCAGGTCTGGGGAGTCCACGAGTTCTTCATTCTGAACACCTGCAACCGGATCGAGGTGGTTGCGGCAATCTCCAAAGAGGCGGGGACGTGCGGCATCCTGCGCCGGTTGTTGCGCCTTGACCAGTTGGGGCCTGACCTCTACTACATGAAGCACGGTTTTGAGGCCTTCGCCCACCTCTGCCTGGTCACGGCGGGAATGGATTCTCAGACGCCGGGAGAATTTCATGTGGTGTCGCAGTTGAAAGAAGCCGCCGATGAGGCGGTCGCGTGCGGCTGGTCCGGATCGATCATCCGCGAGCTGTGCGACGCCGCCCTGCATGTCTCGAAGGATATCCGCCATGAGGTTGAGCCGCTGCTCGATGTCGAAGAGATCGAAGAGGTCAGCCTTCGTTACCTCGATGCCGAGGTTCCTGGATTGTCCGCGTGCCGTGTGCTCGTCATCGGCACCGGAACGGTCGGGCAAGGTCTTGTCGCGGGGCTGCTGAAACGCGGATGCGAATGCGTCTGGGCGTACCACCGGAATGTGCCGGCCGTCGGCGCGGGAGATGCCGGGCGCGTCGAGGTGCTGCAACTGGACGGTTTGGCGGCTGTTCTTCCCACGGTCGATGTGGTCGTCAGCGCGGTGGACGCGCAAGCGCCGGTCATTTCGCTGGCCGCTCACAAGGCCGCGCTGAACGCGCGCGGCGTCGTGATGGTGGACCTCGGCATGCCGCGCAACATTGATCCGGCGTTCGATGGGTGCGGCGAAGCGGTGCGCGTGGCGGACTTGGATGTGCTCAAGCGCTGGTACCGCTCGGCCAACGGCACGCTGGAGCAGGTGCTGAAGGTATGCGACACGATCCTGAATGAGCACCGCGATATCTATGAGCGGATGCGCCGGAGCATCCAAGGCCAGTCGGCACAACAGGAAACGTGAGTATGGAAAAGCAGCGCTTCAAAGCCGGGACGCGGGGCAGCCGTCTGGCGCTTGTGCAGACGCAGGACGCGCTCGATAAAATCGCGGCTCTTTTTCCCGAGGTCTGCTTTGAGGTGGTTCCCGTTTCAACGCCCGGGGACCGCGATCTGGCGACCGACCTGCGCGTCAGCCCCGGCGATTTTTTTACGCGTGACTTGGATGACGCCGTGCGCACGGGCCAGGTCGACCTTGCGGTTCACAGCGCGAAAGACCTGCCCGATCCTGTGCCTGCCGAGCTCGACTGGTTCTGGTTGCCGTGGCGTGAGGATCCCCGCGACGCGTGGATTTTGCCGCGCGGCAAGACGTGGTCTGATCTGCCCGTCGCGCCGGTTGTCGGCGTGAGCAGCGAGCGGCGTGCGGCGTGCTGCAAAGCTCGGCTCCCGAAGGCCGTTATGAAGCCGATCCGGGGCACCATCCCTTCCCGCCTGGAGCAGCTGGATGCGGGTGATTTCGACGTGATTCTGATGGCGGGCGCCGCGCTCAACAGATTGGGGCTGGCTGACCGGATCACCGAGTGGGTGCCGCTTTCCGATCTGCCGGTGCCTGCGGGACAGGGCTGCCTTGCGGTCACCTTCCGCATGGGCGACCCGGTGTGGACGCGACTCCGCTCCTATTTTGTGAAGTCTGTGCGCTTCGTCGGCGCCGGCGTAGGGTCTTCCGATTTCTGCACGTGGGGCGGCATTCAGGATTTGCGCCAAGCCGACGTGTGTCTCTACGATGTGCTGATGGACGACAAACTGCTGTCGTTTCTTCCCGCCCATGCGGAGCGCGTGTTCGTTGGCAAGCGGTGCGGCGACCACACCGTCATGCAGCCGGAGATCACCTCGTTAATCGCGCGGCACGTCCGTCAGGGCAAGCGCGTGGTGCGGCTCAAGGGCGGAGATCCGGGGCTGTTCGGGCGGCTGGCCGAGGAGACCGACGAGTTGGACCGGCTGTCGCTGCCATACCGGGTCCGGGCCGGCGTGAGCGCGCTGACCGTGGCCACGACGGGCACGGGGATGTTGCTGACCCGGCGCGGCGTGTCGCGCGGGTTCACGGCGCTGACCCCGCGTGCCGAGGGGGGCGCGGTTGCCGGGGTCTCGCGTGCGGTGCGCGAACGTTTGCCGCTGGTGCTCTTCATGTCGGTCAAAGTCGCGGACGCCATGGCGCGTCAGTTGCTCGACGAAGGGTGGGCGGCCTCCACGCCTGCGGCGATCGTGTTCAATGCGGGCACGGACGACGAGACGGTTTACCGCACGGACCTTGCAGCTTTGCGCGATGGCAGCGCTGCTTCGTTTGAGACCGACGCGCCGGGGCTGTTGGTGATCGGCGCGGCGGTGTCGGGGCTGTATCGCCGCGATAAGGGCGCGTTGCGCGGGTGCCGCGTGTTGGTGACGTGCAGCGATGCGCTGCTCGAAAAGGCGGCGCTGCGGGTGATTGATTTCGGCGGCGTGCCGCTGTTGCGCCCGCTGATCCGGCTGACGCCTTGTGCGGAAGCGGAGGAGGCCGTTGTTCGGATTGCATCGTACGATTGGCTTGTGCTGACATCGCCCTCCGCCGTTCACTTCTTCATGTCGTTGATCCGCAAACGGGAGGTGGATCTGCGTGCGGTGCCCAAGCTGATGGCCTGTGGGCCGGGGAGTGCCGCGGCTTTCAAGAGCCATGGGTTTGTACCTGACCTGACGCCTCCGATGGACTACAGTGCGGAGGGGCTGAAGGCTCTGCTGCAGGGGGTTGATTTTACGGGGCAGCGGGTGTTGCGGCTGCGTTCTGAAAAGGCCGGCGCGCTTCTGGCCGATGTGCTGCGCCAGACGGGTGCGACGGTCGACGATGTGCAACTCTATGTGAACGCACCCGTGCCATATGAGACGTTGCCCGCATTCGACGCTGTTTTCTTTGCGAGCGCGTCGGCGGTTGACGTGTTCATGTCACAGATTCAAAAGGAAGCGCTGAACGGCAAAACCGTTGTGGCCATCGGCAAGCCCACGTCAGCCGCGCTCGCGGCGTTCGGACGGGAGCCGGATGTGGTCGCGTCCGAGGCCACGGTGAACGGCGCGATCGAGGCGCTGGCTCGGCATTGGGTGTTGGGGTTAAACCGTGCGCGATGAATCACGCCGGATGAGTTGGAAGTCCAGCAGTAAGTCGCGCCCGGGCATGCCGGGATGCGTGACTCGCTCCATCATGGCGTGGGCGGCGATTTGGCCGAGTGCGATGCAGGGTTGTCGGATGGTGGTCAGCGACACGGCCAGGAGGCTGGCATATTTCAAGTCATCTACGCCCGTCACGCGCATGTCCTCCGGTACCCTGACGCCCCGTTTCAAGAGGGCTCCGATCAGCTTGGCTGCGGTGTAGTCGTTGGCGCAAATCACCGCATCGGGATGTTTGCCTTTCAGCAAGTTGTCGATGAATGCGGGATCGTCCGGATCACCGAGGTGAACCCGGCTTAAATCGATGCGAAGGTGTTTGTCCAACAGGGCTTCGCAATATCCGGCAATGCGGGCATCAACCGTTTGTGCGGAATTTGGGCGTGCGACAAACGCAATCCGCTGGCAGCCCTGTTCCAAAAGATGGCTGGACAGAACATACCCGGCCCGCCGGTTGTCGATGCCGACCAGGTCGAAGGGGCTGCGGGCCGGAAATTTCACGACGTCCTGATCCAGCAGCACGACGGGGATGCCTGCCCGTGATAACAGTTTCGCGATATGGGCATTTGCCTCGTGCATGGTGTCGGACAACTCGATGGGGGCGAAAAAGACGCCGTCGACTTTCTGCTCGATATACGATTGGCAAAGACGTTCGGCTTGGGTGCAGCGTTCTTCCGGCTTCACCGTGGAGAACTGGCCCCAGAGCAGCCGGTGGTTGTGTTCCGCGATCGTGGTGGCGATCGCGTTGCAGATCGGCTCAAAGATTTCCCCCTCGCCCAGTCCGGGAATCAACAGTCCGAAGGTGAGCGTGCGATGTCCATCGGGACGGCTAACGAACGAACCGGAGCCCTGCCGACGGACGATGTGTCCCGCGTGCTCCAATTCGCGCAGGGCCTTGCCGACCGTGGCCCGGGTGACGCCGAAGCGCGTGCAGAGCGCGGTCTCGCTGGGGAGACGCTGCCCCTGTTTGTAAGTGCCGTCTTGGATGCGGGTGCGAAAAAACTCGACGATACGGTCATTTTTGGTCATGCGCACCAGAGGCACTTTCAGTGTTTTCTTCATGTGAACTTGACTATACAACTTTATATCATATAGTGCAACATGTCTATTGCAGTTTTTTCGGGAAAATGATTTCTTAAGAACCGGAGGAGAATCATGGTTGAGATGTTGTCGTTGATCTATCTGTTTGCCACAAACCAGCCCGCGCTGGTCAGCCTGACGCCGGAGCGGCCCACAGCCGAATATGTTGCCCCGGCAAACGTCACGAACGGATTCACGCTTGTCTTCACTGCCGCAATACAGCGCCCCGTACAGCCTGTGCACCTGATCGACGTGCCGGGCATGGCGCAAGTCACGCTCAGCCTGCGCGACAAGGCGGACGCAGATACGCGCCTGAACTACTGCAATTTTAGGCTCCCCGACGGGTCGGTTCCCGTCATGGAGGCGACGGTATTTCTTTCCTCGCCCGAGCATCCCGATTGGAAGCGGATGACGGTCGGGTTTCCGTTGGCCTGTCTGAAGGAGCCATACGGCACACATGAGTTCGCGCTGACGTTCACGGGCGTCCGCTGGGCGCTGTACGCGGATGGCGAACAGATGGATCTCGACTTCCCGTTCGGCTATCCGGACTGGAATTCGGCAGGGTCCTCCATCACGATAGATTCATCCTCCGTGCGTCAGGCCCGGCTCTACGCGCCTGCGCTTCAGGTGGAGGCGAGGGCTAAGACGCCGAGGGATCTGAAAGAGGTTCAATACTGGACTCCGCACGGCTTTAACACATGGGTCGGGGATGTTGCGACCGGCTATCACAAGGGCCGCTATCATCTGTTCTACCTGCTGGACCGACGCCATCACTCGAGCAAGTTCGGCAAAGGCGCCCACTATTTCGAGCACCTCTCCACCGCCGATTTCAAAACATGGACGGAACACGAAGCCGCCGCGCCGATCGAAGAACAGTGGGAGTGCATCGGCACGGGTACACCTTTCGTTTTCGACGGCAAGCTTTGTCTCGCGTACGGTCTGCACACTGAACGCATCTGTCCGCTCGCACAGACGACTTTACCCGCGCAGGAGAAATACATCAAGACCCACGGCTGCTCGGGTGCGTTCACGCGAGCCGCTCCCGGTGTGCCGATCGGCTCGACGTATTCCGTCAGCGAGGACGGCGGTTCGACCTTCAAGAAAACGTGGACGTTTTTTCACCCGTGCCGCAATCCTAGCGTCTATCGCGATCCCGGCGGCAAGTTGCGGATGCTGGCCAACAACCACGGCAGAGGGATGTGGGAATCGGATCGGGTCGATAGCGGCTGGCGGTGCATCAGTCCCGATTTCCCGCCCGGAGGGGACTGCACCTTCTTTTTCCGGTGGGGACGCTACGACAGCATCATTGGCGGATTCTTGAACCTTTGGACGAAGCCGGTCGATGCGCCCGATTCCGCGTATGAAGACGTGGTCCGAAAGGGCCTCGACTTCTATGACGGGCTGAACGTGCCTTGTGTGACGGAAATCGGGGGCGGCCGGTTCATCCTGGCGGGATGGACGAATGACGGACATGGCTGGGGCGGGCATCTGGTGCTGCGCGAGTTGCTTCAGTTTTCGGATGGACGCATCGGCAGCCGGTGGCTGCCGGAGGCCGTTCCCGTGACCGGTTCGGCGAAAGTGTTGGACGCGTCGTCAAAAAAGTCCACAGGGACGGAAGCGTTTTTGCTCACCTTCACAGTGACGCCCGAAATAGTGCCGGAGGGAAAGATTGCGGTCGACTTGTGGAGCGCCGCGGAAAGGTGCCGGTTTGGAATCGATTTGCAATCGGGCCGGGCTCAGTTCGCGACGGTGAAATCGGACGGAACGGAGGATCGGCAGAAGAGCCTGCGCGCGGGGGGGCGTATTAACGAGACGCGTCAGTTTGCCATCGAAAACCTGATCGCGACCGACAAGCCGTTCCAAGTGCGCCTGATCATTAAGTTCGATCCGAAGGCGGGCGGTTCACTGGTCGATGCGGAAATCGCCGGAAGCCGCACCATGATTGCCTTCTGGCCGAAGCTGTCCGTGTCGGATATATCGTTCAGCGCACGGGATGATGTTGGCGTGACGGATGTGACTCTTGCCCCACTCAAGTGAAACAGCCATGAATAAAAAAGTGCTGGGTTTATCCTTGGTCGCTGCCTTGGGCGGTTTCCTTTTCGGTTTCGACACCATCGTCATCAACGGTGCCGAGCAGACGATTCAGAAGCTGTGGGCACTGAGCGCCAGTATGCACGGCTTCGTCATCAGCGCCGCCCTGTGGGGAACGGTCTTGGGCTCGCTGGTCGGCGGTTTCTTTACGGAGCGCTATGGCCGGCGCAGTTCGCTCTTTTGGGTCGGCGTCCTGTATTTCGTTTCGGCGGTCTGGTCAGGCCTCGCGAGCGGTCCGTACGTGCTGATGATCGCTCGTTTCATCGGGGGTTTGGGCGTCGGGGTTTCGACCATCGCCGCACCGATGTACATCGCCGAAATCGCGCCCGCTAAGTCGCGCGGCAAGCTGACCGCCCTGTTTCAGTTCAATATCGTATTCGGTGTAAGCGTGGCGGTTGTCTCCAACCAACTGCTGGCGAAGCTGGGGGAAAGTGCCTGGCGGTGGATGCTGGGCGTGGAGGCGTTTCCCGCCCTGCTGTTCACCGCGCTCTGCCTGACGCTGATCGAGAGTCCGCGTTGGCTGATCGTTCACAAGGGGGACTTTGCGGCCGGGCTCAACGTGCTCAGAACCGTCAATCCGGGAATGGACGACGCCGGGGTACGCCGCTTGGCGGACGAAGTGGAGCGGAGCCGGTGGGAGGACGGGCGGAAAACCGCTCCGTTTTTCACGTGTCATCTGTGGCGGCCAATCATGCTGGCTTTCCTGGTGGCGTTTTTCAACCAGCTTTCGGGCGTCAATGCGATCTGGTATTTTGCCAAGCGTGTTTTCATGATGGCGGGACTGAGCGACGCCGCGGCGCTCGAAAACGTCTCATGGCTGGGAGTCGTCAATTTTGGGGCGACGTTCGCCGGTCTGTGGCTGATCGACCGCGTCGGACGCAAGACGCTGCTGCTGATCGGCGGCGTCGGCTACGTGGTGTCGCTGGCGGTCTGTTCGTGGAGTTTCTATACCGGTCAGGCCGGCCTTGCGCCGATGTGCATTTTTGCCTTCATGATCGCGCACGCCGTGGGGCAGGGCACCGTCATCTGGGTTTTCATCAGCGAGATCTTCCCGAATCTTCACCGCGCCGCCGGTCAGACGCTGGGGAGTTCCACGCACTGGGTTTTCGCGGCGCTGCTGACGCTCTTCTTCCCGAAAATGGCGGAGGCGTTGAGTCCCGGAACCATCTTTGCCTTTTTCTGTTTGATGATGGTGTTGCACCTGCTTTGGGTTGTCTTCCTCGTTCCGGAAACGAAAGGCAAGCGTCTGGAAGAGATTCGGTTGTGAGGTCGGCCGCGTATGGGAACAGGGGAGAAGAGAGAATGGCGCTAGGATAGACGAGACGCCTTTTCATCGGTTCGTGGTCGGCTCAGCACAGCTTCGCCCTCCATTCTTTAAGCAAATCACAGCGTGGAGGGCGGGGCTGCGCCGAGCCGCCGCTATTGGAAATCAACTTTATCGAAGGACGGAGGATCGGATGATGTCTGAAGAATGGCAGAGGGTTCGCGCACGCATCGTGGAGGGACACCGGGTGGCATCCGGACAGAATGGGAACCCGCGTTTTCCTGGCGGAACCCTGCGGATGCAAATGCCGTATTTTCAATCGCTAGGCTTGGACCTTTCCGGTTTTTATCTGGGGACCGTAAACGTGAGTATCGCGCCGCTGCAGTACCGAGTGCTGGTGCCCCGGATGACGACTTTTCGGAAAGTGAAATGGCATCCCACCGAGCCCGCCGAGGATTTTTCGTTTTCTGATGTCCGGCTGTTGTTTGAGGGAAAAGAACCGCTGCGGGGCCTCGTCTACTATCCGCACCCCGAGACCAAGCCCGCGCATTTTCAGAAGCCGGACGTGCTTGAACTCTTGCTGCCGTTTGTTGAGGGTATTCGCTACGGCGCGATGCTGGAACTGGAGATCCCTGCCGGTCAAATCGAGGTGTTCAGCACATAAGTGGGGTGTCGTGTTACTGCCATGGTGCCGAGGCGGCAATCTCCACGAGCTTCTCGTAATTGCGTAAGGCCAAGTCTGACAGGATTCTGCCATACGGACAGGCCGAAGGCATCAGCACAAACCCGCGACCGTTTCCGGATGTGCCCTCGTCAATCGCACGTTTGACTTTTTCCGCGAATTGATCGGTCGGCAGGTTTTCGATATCGCTGGCTTCAAGATTGCCGAAGAGCACCATGTTCTTCCCATACCGTTCCCGCACATCCCGCAGTTCAACGTCGCCTTGGGGCGGCGGCTCGATCGGGTCGAGCCCGTCTGCGTTCATGGAGGCGATGTCGTCAAGGATCAGTTTCAGGTTGCCGTGGGAATGGATGCGTACGTATCCGCCGTGGCGGTGAACGGCCTCAATCATCGGCGTGACATACCGGCAAACATACTCGCGAAATAAATACGGCGGCAGATAGGGAGGGGAGGCGTACTCAGGGCCGTAGATGCGCCAGAGGCGCCCCGGCAGCGCCCGGCTGACGGCCTCCGTCTTAGCCCACAGGGTTGCCGCGAAGCGCTCCAGCAGCGTGTGGAAGAGCGTCTGCTCCGTCAGCGCGGTCACGGTGTATTCGGCCATGTCGAACAGGGAGGCCGCCAGGCACAGCGGATCGGGCGTGTCGATCATCACGATGCCCGTGTCGCCGAGTGCCGCTTCGGCCTCGAGGACGGAACAGGTGTCGACGGGATCAGCTGTTGCCGGGGGCTGGGGAAGTTCCAAAAACGCACGCAGGTCATCGGCGTCCTTGAGCAGGTGCTCCTCGGTCCAGACCGTGTTCACCTCCGGGTCCCGGCGGGTCCGAGACGTCAGGATGCGCCCGCCTGCCGAGATGCTGCGCACGCTGTACCGTCGTCCTTCTTGGAGGCGCGTCTCTGTTTTCGAATACGCTTCGAGCGGGTCGGGTTGGATGGCGGCATAGGCGACACCCCGCATGACGATGCGGTCCGTCTTTTCGCGCGTCAGTTCGATGAGCGGACGCCATGAGGGATGGGCGTAGATGTTGAACGGATCAGGGTCTGCGGGGTTCTCATCCAGTCCGTTGAGTTCATAGAAGGACACGGGAGGACGGTCAACCGCCTCTCCGCGTAACGTGGCCATCAGTCGTTCGCGTCTGTTCATGGGGTCTCTTTCGTGTGCCACAGCCTGAGCAGGAGCACGCCGTGGCCAGGGATTTCAGCGGTGAACCGGTCGCTGGGGGCGCCGAGGTCTTTCTGCCGCCAGAGGTCGCGCAGGCGTTGTTTTCCGGCGAGGCCCAGGGCTTTGAAATCCAAGGTGAGCGCGCGGGTCAGATAACTGCGGTTGAACAGCCCTGCCGCCACACTGCCGTCTTCCATCCGCTTGGCCCAGATTTCTGACCCGTCATCGCGAAAAACCCGTGCCGCCTGACGGCCGAGCGGATCCTGATTGACCTCGATGACCTCGTCGTTGGTCAGCAGGTTTAACGTGAAAGCGTCGAGCCGGGTCATGTCGCAACCGATCAGCAAGGGCGAGCAAAGCAGGCACCAGAGCGAGAGATGGGTATACTGTTCGTTCGGGGTGAGGCGCGTGGGGTGAGGGGTTCCCCAGCCGACCCTGCCGACGACCAGCATGTCCGGGTCATTCCAGTTGCCGGGCCCTGCGAAAAGTTCGAGCCCGTCTTGCGCG
>CAYZQL010000102.1:0-13048 GCA_964480555.1 uncultured Lentisphaeraceae bacterium
ATCGTCACGTGCGTCCGTAGCTGTTCCGTCAGATCGGTGCGGTCGATCCACCAGCCATACTCGTCCGAGGGCTTGAAGGTCAACGTTCGCTGCGCCCGCCCGTAAAAGGTTCCGGGGCCCGTAACGGAGCGCTCACCGCCCAAGGTGGTGCGCCGGGACGAATAACCGGCATCGCCCTCGCACAGGTCTTTGACGTCGACCGCTTGGTCGTGGAAACGTTCCTGCGCCTGACGAACCGCCTGGTTATCTCCCAATAGAATCCGCCCAAGCGGATACGAAAAATCCATACTTTCTCACACTCCCGCGCCTACTTTTTATCGTCCGCCTGTGCCGCCTTCGCAGCCTTATCGGCCTTCATCTTCTCGAATGCCGAGAGCGCCTTGCCTGCCTTCGGCTTCTCCACCGTCTTGACGCCCGCTTTGTCGAGCAGCTCTTTCAGGTGCTTCACATAAGCCTCGCCGCCGCCCTCTTGGTATCCGGTCTTGCCCAGCTCCTTGCCTTCCGCGTCGAGCAAGAATACGGTCGGGTAACCGCGGACACCATATTTTGAGGCCAGTTCGCTGTTCTGTTTCTTGACCTTATCCGAGATCTTCTTGCCGCGCGGAAAGTCCGCCTCGAAGAGAATCAGGTTGTCTGCGGCGAACTTCTCGAATTCTTTCGTGTCGAGCGCCTCGCTGCGCAGCTTGACGCACCAGCCGCACCAGTCGCTGCCTGTGAAAAAAGCGAAAATCGGCTGCTTGAGCGCCGCAGCCTCCTTCTTGGCCTGCTCGAAATCATCCGTCCAGCCCTTCGTCTTTTCAGGCCCTTTGTCTTTCTTCTGCCACGACTGCGCGTCAACGCAAACAGTGGCCAAACACACCATCGCCAAACTGATGATCCGCTTCATACAATTTTCCCTCCCACGTTTCCCGTCAAACTCCAGCCAACCGCCGGGCAAGCCGCGGCAGGCCAGGGTCACGAGCGCCGAAGGTCACGAGCGCCCCACCCGGGGCCGCTTTCGCACACATCTGCGCTTCAGCCTCCTCCAAGGTTTGAACGACGCTGACTGTAACACCTTTTTCCCTGAGCAGGAAAGCCAAAATATCGCTGGTGATGCTTCGGTCGGCCGTACCGCCCGCGTCATAAACCGGCAGCAAAAACAGTATGTCTACGGGCCGGCACACGCGCGCAAAAACGGTTACCAGCCCATCCAGCATCTTGCGCAACGGCGCATAGCCGTGGGGCCGCCACACCGCACACACGCCCGCCGGGAAAACCGTCGCCAGCGTCGTCCATGCCGCCGCCAGCTTCTCGGGGTTGTGAGCATAGTCGTCCACCACCGCCGCGCCACGGCAGAGGCCGACCCGCTGCAAGCGCCGCTCAACACCTCCAAAGGCCCGCAAAGCAGCCGCCAGCCTTTCAGGCTCAGCGCCCAATGCCCGAGCCATTCGCACCGCATGCCACGCGTTGAAGACGTTATGCCCACCCGGCAGGGGAATCTCATACGCGACCCCCTCGAACGTGAAAAAGCCGCTCCAACCCTCGAGACGCATGCCTTCGGGGCCACCTGACTCCTGTTGCCCGTCAATCACCACACCCGGAACGCGTGCCCGGAATGCCGAAAAAAGCGACTGCGTCTCGCCGAGCCCGAAATGGTCAGCCGATGCGTTGGTGATGATCGCATGCTCGGGACGGAAAACCATCAGCGACTTGTCGGACTCGTCCGCCTCGACAACGGCCCAAGTTCCCCTTCCCTTCCGCACCGAGCCGATACGCTTACCGCCCGCATCCCAGCCGGCCACCGCCGCACCGTTCACCACCAGCGGGTCAAATCCCGCTCCCTCAAGCAGGCACCCGAGCATCGCAGTCACCGAACTTTTACCGCACGTCCCCGTAACGGCGATCAGGCGGTGCCCTTCGGTCAAACGCGCCAACTCGGCCGCTCGGTGGACCACGGGCACACCCTGCGCCTGAGCACGCTCCATCTCCGGGTTATCCGCCTCAATCGCGCTGCTGACAACCAGCCGCACGGTCTCTGACGTAATCCCTGACCCGTCTTGCGGATACAGCCGCACGCCCTGCCGCGCAAGGCAGCCCAGCGTATCGGTCATGTCTCCCGAATCCAGCAGGCGATCAGATCCCGAAACGCTCGCCCCGAGATCAAGCAACGCCTGCGCCACCGCGCTCATTCCCACGCCGCCAAGGCCCGACACATGAACGACATCACTCATCGCACGTCCTCTTTCTGCCCTACGTCCTCACCCATCCACGCCAGACCGTCCACGCGCCGCGTATGCAGCCACGCGGCAAAAAGCGCCAGCGAGAAAAACCACACCCAAACCATCCACGGCTCCCATTTCGCAATGCGGAAATTGCCGCCCGGACACGCCGCCATGATTTCCGCCGTGCGTACCATGACCACCGTAAAGAATCCTGCTGCATGGTTGAAACATTCTGCGACCCAACGGCTGGCGAAACTCGCCGCCATGCCGAGACAACCCGCCACGACGATAAAAAACGAACAAGGGCCGATCACCAGATTCGCAAACAGACCGCCCGGCGTGAAGCGCCCAAAATAATACGCGGTCAGCGGCACCGACGCAAGCCACGCCGCCAGTGAAACGGCAAACGAGTCTGCCATGAACTTAACCCCGGATTTCAGCCACCTGATCCGGCTGGCCCTCGGATGCTCGCCTGCCGCATCCAGCAGCCGCGCGTAGTTTTCCAAACGTTCGACCCGGCAGAGGCGTTGACCGGCCGCGCAGAAAGGCCGGCAAAACACTACCAGCCCGCCCATCACGGCAAACGAGAGCACGCAGCCGATGTCATAGATCAGCCAAGGTTGCCACATGTGGACAATCAGCGCGGTGCCCGCCAAAGCAGCCAGCCCGCTCGGCTTACGTCCCACGAGCGGAGCCGCAAAATAGAGCACCGTCATCAGGCAGGCCCGAATCGCACTTGGTCGCGCGCCGGTCGTCACCGTGTAGAAAACGAGAAGCGGGGCCACGAATACCACCCAATAGGGACGCGACACGCCCAGCGTAGAGACGACTAACACGAGCACGGAGGCCACCAGCACAATATGAAGCCCAGATATCGCGAACACATGGATCGTGCCAGAATCCGCGAAGATGCGCCGCATCGACGGCGGCATCGCGTGACGGCTGCCCAGCAGCATCGCCTGATTGAGAGCCGGCACCACCCCCCAGTCTTCAATCCCGATGGTCACACGCTGCGCAGCCTGTTGCCGTGTCCGTGAAACACGCGCAGCCCACGACGCGGGGTCCGCTTTGGCCAACCGTTCCGACCGTTCTTCTCCCGTGTTCACCGTCAGCGCCAGCAGCCCGTCTCGCCCCTTCTTCACCCTCGCGTGACCGGTCAGTCGCCAAGTCTCGCCCGGACGCGGCGCATGCGTCAACTCGGCGTGTCGTGCACCGAACCAGTTCACCTCGGCTGGCAAATGCCGTATCGCGCATGCGCCATCTGTTAAGCGAAGACGCTCCGTGCGAAAAGAAAATTTTGCCGCTTCGCCTTTCAAAGGCGTCGCGGCCACTTCCGACCCCACACGGCAAACGAGCGTCAGCCTCTGCGGCAGGGCCTCGAGTTGCGCGGACTCATCGTTTCGGCCGGCGCTGTCCCACGCCGCGTCACACCATCCCAACAAAAATACCGACGCAGCACCGGCAAGAACACCCGCCTTACGAGTGGCGAAGAAAACAACGGCCACGACAGCGCAGACCACTGCCACCGGCCACGAACCGAACCGGTACCCGCACACGATGCCAGCCAAAAAAAAGGACGCGCCCACAAGCAAAGGCTGCCGAAGGCACCCTTCACGGCATGCCTCCAAGACCCGCAAAACTGTGCCTGACGCCGACATTGGTTTTCCACGCGCCTGACAGCTCAGGCGGGCGGGAGCCGGTATGCGCAAGACGGCAAGGCCACCGTAAACGTCGTTCCTTTGCCGCGCGCAGACTGGAGCGCGATCTCGCCGCCATGTTCGGCGAGAATGGAGCGCGCGATACTCAGGCCAAGCCCCGTGCCTTTGCCGCGTGGCTTGGTCGTATGGAATGCATTGAAAACCCGGCCCTGGTCCTCCTCCTTAATCCCTTCGCCTGTGTCACGAACCCTGCAACACAAGAACGCCCTCCCCTCCCGGACTTCGGGCGTGATCTCCACGCTCAGTTCACGCACCTCGCTTTGTGCCATGGCATCGCAGGCGTTGGCAAACAGGTTGAGAAAGACTTGCTCGATCTGGTTATGGTCGCCGAACACCCAGTATTTGGCTTTTACAACCGGACAGAGCACGCTGATGCGGTCGGTCTTGATCCGGTGCCCGAGAATGAAAAGGGCGTCGTTGATGGGGTCGAACAGGTCGACCGGCACATGCTGGTCTTTAACGCCGCGCGAAAAGTCACGCAATCGCGACGCGATGCTCTCAATTGTATCCGTGGATTCCCTAATCGTTGCGAAAAGCTCATCTGCCTGTGCACGAACGTCATCCGGCATAGACACGCGCCCTTCGATCAACTGCTGTAAAACGGTGTTCGCCAAGGCGACGGCAGTCAACGGGTTGTTGATGTCGTGCACCACGCCTGCCGCCAGTTCGCCGACCGCGGCAAGCCGTCCGGCATGAAGCATGCCGTCCTGCATTTCCTTCAACTTCCGGATGTCCCGCGAGACCGTAAAGGTTTGTATGAACGCGCCGTGCTCATCACAAAGCGCCAAGGTCCTCTGCTCGACAGGGATGCGTGTGCCGTCATGCGCGATGAAAAGACTTTCCACGCGCTTCTCGCCGGTTTGCTTGAGTTCGAGAAAACCTTTTTCGACGGCCTCCAGTACCTCCGGCGCGTAAAGCTGCCGAATATTCATGCCGGACAGCTGCGGCTCTTCATACCCCAGCAACGTGAGGGCCATTTGATTAAAGAAAATGATGTTCCCCTGATCATCGACCGAGTGGATCATGTCCGGAAAATTATCCATCAAAGCGCTGAACAGGCCGGTGGGATCAATCGTCTTGTTATCCTGTGTCGCGAACATATCACAGACTCCTCGAATGGACTGCCATTACCCACACGTAGGGTCTCAGTTTACTCCAAACGAAAGAGCCGCCGCAACATAATCTGTTCAGACGGCAAACCGATTGTCGTTTGAAAGTCCTTCCTTCTTCCCGTGAAATGACGTATTATATCACCGTTTTCAGGGATACTTTTTCAAAGTTTGGCTACGGTCCCGTCTGTTCCAGAAGCCACAGGACACAGACCGTAAAGGTTGGAGAACCTTCACTCGTAAAAAACGTATGTTTCGGACTAATAAGTATCGGGTGACGTCCGTGATTAACCGGATGGCCGTCCGGGGGAGGTGACACTTGTGAGCACGGATACCTTTGACAGGCATGACGAAACCATTTTGGCATATCTGCACGGCGAACTCGCAGAGGAAGCCCGACGTTCCTTTGAACAGGAATTGGCAGGTTCTCCCTCACTGCGCGAACGCTTCGAAACCGCCCGGCGGCTGGACCGTATGGCCCAGTCCGCCCATCCAGTGCAGTCCGCGGCGCAAGAATCGGATGAAGAACTCAAAGAGCACATGTGGAATGCGAGGGAACGCGACCAGGACGCCTCATCCCCGCAAAAGTCATCATCACGACGACACGGTCTGCCCGGCTGGTTCGGTTTTTCACTCCGGGCAACGGCGGGCATCGCAAGTTTGGCCGCCGTCCTTTATGTTCTGGTCTCACCCGCCTTACGCTACTCGCCTGTCCCCCGATGGGCACCCCCAGTGTTCGTTCCCTTAACCGAGCGTGGGGACGAAACGCGCGGTGGGGACAGGGCTGTTTCCCCGTATGTTGCGAAACGCTGTCAAGTGGCTTTAAGCGCGGCCTTGGGGCGGGTTCTCAAGGAGCGCTCCGTCATCTTGCCGTCGGGATTGCGATTTTCACTCCGCGTGCATGAACTGAAGCATGGCGCCGTCACGGTCGCCGTTCAGGCACGGACGGCGGACGGGCGAGTTGTGGGCGACTGGACCGACGATTATTCACACGAGGACGCGTTTTTGTCGCAAGCGGATGTTTCGGCCGTCCGTATGGTCGATTTCCTCTTGGATAAAGTCGGCACACGCGTGAAAAAGGTTGCGCCGTGAGTGGGTCGCGCCATAAAGCGGATTGAACGCGAAGAACGCCCGCTTGCTCAATGCATTGAAGATAGACCCTGTCCCGTAGACAGACGCTGCACCTTCGGCTTGCTGTAGTTGAAAGCGCTGTGAGGCACAGTCTCCGGACCCTTTCTTCGCGTTCCACGTATCACGCCCGGTCCCCTGCTATCACTACGGAAGAGCCCCGTTCCCAGACAAGCGTCATCCCCTCACACCCAAGACACGCGTTCGGCAACACCGCCCGAACGTCCAGTTGGCGCTGCGCAAGGGACTTGTCATCATCGTCCGGCGCATGGTGGGTAATCACCAACTGGCGCGCGGCAACCGCTTTCGCAAATCCGACGGTCTCCCGCCACGTGCTGTGGCCCCAGTCCGCAAATCGCGAGGCTTCGCCATGCCCCTCCATAACCAACACATCGACGGGATCCGGCTCACGGCAGAGGCGAAGTAATGCGGCTCGCTCGTGCTCATCGGACGCCGACCATTCGAGATCCGTCACCAAAGCCATCGTTTCCCCTGTTTCAGGCACCTCGATGCGGTAGGCGTGACAGCCATTGCGGTGATGTACGGCGCACCAGCGCACGGTAAAGGGGCCATAGGAAAAGGGTGACGGGGCCGCTTCATCGGGCAGCACGACAAAGCGCTGGCACGCCCGAAAGGGGGCGGGCCAGAACGGCTTGTCCGTCAAACGCCTCACCGCCATTTCGGCTGTGACGCCTTCGCGCACCGGCGCGGCAAAGACAATGTTCCACTCCGGATTATAGAGGGGGGCGAAAGGAGGCAATCCGATCAGATGATCGAGATGATAATGGGTGAACAGCATCAAAACGGGCTGGCTGGCATCTGCCGACGCAAGATCAGGCAGTAGCGTTCTCAATCCCGTTCCGGCATCCAACACAATCCGCGCCCCGGTTCCATTCTCGACCAGCACACAGCTCGTCGCCCCGCCGAACCGCATGAAGTCAGGATGCGACCGGGGACTTGATCCTCGCACTCCGCCCAGTACGATACGCATGGACTATCCCTCCGAAATAGACGACGATTCCGTCTCACCACATCAGCGCAAACCGTCTGACATGGCTCTCCGTCTCTCCCGCCAATGGCAAACAGCATAGTACACCGCATCCACGGCGTCAAACACTCAAATCCAGAGGCCCCATTCTCCTCTGCGCCGCCCGAGTCAGCCGTTTGGCAGGCCTATTTTCGCCTCGAAAGCAGCATTCCGATACGCTATCCTTACGGCATGAATTCGACGCGCTCACCCTTTCTCACCTTGGCGTTGATCGCCATGACGGTTTTCCTCGTGTTTCAGCTCAGGGACAACAAGCGGCGCTGGCAAGCGCAACTGGACACACTTGCTGCGCTCACCAATCGGGCTGGTCAGGTTTCGCAAGCGCTGCCCCCAAACAGCGCGCCGCCCGCAGAAACAGAGGCCATCGACGTCTTCAAGCGCGGTTCGCCCTCGGTCGTCGCCGTCGCAAACCATGCTCTCGTGAGAAGCGGATTTTTCGGGTTCCAGCTCTACGAGGTGCCGCAAGGGGCGGGTTCCGGATTCGTATGGGACAAAAAAGGCCACATCGTCAGCAATTATCATGTGGTCCATCAGGCCAACACACTCACAGTCACCTTTCCGGACGGTGCCCGCTATAACGCTATCCTTGTGGGAATCGCCCCGGACTATGACCTTGCTGTGCTCAAGATCGACGCACCTCCCGACAAGCTCGTACCTGTCAACGTGGCCGCTTCGCGCGATCTCCAAGTCGGGCAGCAGGTTTATGCCATCGGCAATCCTTTCGGGCTCGACACCACTCTGTCCGCCGGCATTGTCAGTGCGCTCGGGAGAACCATCACGTCCATGACAGATCGCAAAATTTATGATGTGATCCAGACAGACACCGCTATCAATCCAGGCAATTCGGGCGGCCCCCTGCTGGCCTCCTGCGGACGCCTCGTTGGCGTTAACACCGCCATTCTCAGCCCCAGCGGCGCCTATGCGGGCATCGGCTTCGCGGTTCCTTCAGACACCGTCTCGCGGGTGGTGCCTCAGCTCATTGAAAAAGGCCGCGTCACGCGTGCCGGTCTCGGCGTGCAACTCCTGCCCGACCACGTCACCGCCCGGGCCGGCATCGAGGGCGTCGCGATCTACGCCGTCTTCGAGCTTACCCCTGCCGCACGAGCCGGTCTGGAAGGCATCGGCGTCAGCCGCCTCGGAGACCTGATTTTTGGCGATGTCATCATTGCGGTTGACGGAACGCCCGTGCGCACCATCGAAGCCCTGCAGGCCATCCTCGACCCCCGAAAGCCTGGCGACCGCGTCACACTGACTGTTGCGCGCGCAGATAAAACACGGGAGCTCGCCCTCACCCTGATCGAGGAGCGTTAACGGCGGCGGCGCACAGAGGCCGCCGCCTTTCACACGTCGGGCGGGCTCAATAGGCCGTCAGGCGCCGCACAGCCGTCGCAATGTCTTTGACCCGCTGATCCCCGGCCTCACGCTCGACCGCAACCGCGCCTTCGTAGCCGATCTCGGCCAGTGTGTTCAGGAATGCGAAGGCGTTCACCTGCCCCTCCCCCCACACGACCTCGCTGCCCCATGTGCCCGGCACCGACGTGCGGACGGCATCCTTGATGTGGATGTGCCGGATCCATGGCGCCAACCGCCGCAAAGCAGGCAAGGGCTCATCTTTGTTGTAAAGAATCAGGTTGGCGGGGTCAAAGTTAAGCAGCACGTTCGGATGGTTCAGCGTTTCGACAAAACGCTGCAGATCCTCCGCCGTCTCCTGCCCCGTCTCCATCAGCAGCGCAACGCCCGCCTCGCCCGCACGGTCACCCAGATACCGCACGCGGTCATAGAACTTCTTGGCGTAAGCGTGATCCTCATGATCCAAGAAACCGACGTGCATCATGATGTATTTCGAGCCTAGATCAGCCGTGATTTTTGACGCCTTGGCGAAAGCCTCGCCACTCGCGGGCCACTGCGCGTCCGGCGCGATACCGCCCGTCACCTTGATGGTGTCGA
Organism: uncultured Lentisphaeraceae bacterium; assembly: GCA_964480555.1. Classification (GTDB taxonomy): domain Bacteria; phylum Verrucomicrobiota; class Kiritimatiellia; order RFP12; family UBA1067; genus CAYZQL01. The sequence continues at coordinate 9,152 of CAYZQL010000102.1, forward strand.
GCGTGGAGTAATCCTCGTAATCGAAGTTCATCATGCCCGCAGTGACGATCCAGTTCTGCCGTTTCACCGCCTCAAGATAAGCCTCCCCATCCGGCCCCAGCGCCGGAGCGATCGCCAGATTGATGTGCTCCAGACCCAAGGCGGTCATCACGGAGCCGACCTCGTCGACCCCTTTCCTGAACGACCAACTGCACACGCTCACGGGCCACTTACCGCATTTCTGCATAACGTCATCCTCCCGATCAAAAAGTTTCTGCCACTATTTCCGCAGGGCAACCGGCCTGCCTGTTTTTGCCGACTTCTTCTCTGCGTCCACGATCCGCACCGAGTCGCGCGACTGCTCGGGCGTGGTCACGCATGCGACCTTCTTGCCGCACAGCACATCCATGAACCACCGGATCTCATATTCGTACCCGTCGCCCTCCGCCAGTTTCGGCACGAACGGTTCGCCCTTGACGGGATAGACGCACAACGGTTTCTCGCGTTTGCCGTCCAGCACCACCACGGCCTTTTCGAAGGTCACAATGTAGCTTGCCTCAAAACCCAAGGTCGGCGCCATAACCCAACTTCCCTCTGCGGTCACCGCCGCGCCACCCACGTCGTAGAGAGTCGAGATGTACTGCATCGAACCGTCCTTCGCATAAGCCGCCGTGCTCATCACGGACCGGGGCATGCCGAAAAGGAAGTTGACGATGTCCGTGTCATGGATGTGCAGATCCAGCGCGACGCCGCCGCTCTTGCTTTCGTCGGCAAACCAACTCTTGCCCTTGCCCCAGCCGGGAGGTGCGCTGAGCCGGCGGAACGAAGCCGCGACCACGTTGCCATACTTTTTACTGTCCACCAGCTTCTTGAGATAGACGTAACTCGGCCAGAACCGCAGGCACTGCGCAATCATCAGCTTGGCGCCGTTGGGTGCTTTCTTCGCCGCCTTCACCATCTTGTCACACTCTTCAGCGTTCAGCGACATCGGCTTCTCGCACAGCACGCTCACGCCGGCCTGCAAGGCTTTAAGGGTGAGCGGCACATGGAGCGTCGTCGGCAGCGTCAGCGAGATCACATCCGGCTTGGCCTCTGCCAGCATCCGGTCGAAATCATCGTAAACGACCGCGTCACCGTAATCGGTCGAAGCATCCGCTCCCGTCACGTTTCCACCCTTTACGGGCGTGGCAAACTGTGCAGTGTCCTTATCACAAAGCGCCACGACGTTTGCGCCTTTGATTTTCTTCCATTGCCCGTAATGCATGCGCCCCATGAAACCGAACCCGACAACCGCGACACGTTTCATGTTCTTTCCGCTTTTTGCCATACATCCCTCTCTCTTTGAGTTTAACAATGACCTAAACTGTGCGGTTAGCATCCTATATCACGGCGCGATTGTCAATCCTCCACCATCCCGTGCCTTATGCGCCACGCGTTGAGAGAACCGGCCGTGCCACGGGTGAAATCCCGACAGGCGGAAAGAGGCAGGAACCCGTGCCGGCCAAATGCCGATTTTCAGCATTGCCGTAGTGAAAACCTTTCTGTAAATTACACACCTGTTGCGCCCATGAAAAACTGCACAGGGGGTGCCGGGCGCGAATTCACCGGAGGTTTTCTTTATGAGCGATCTTTGTCCGTGCGGCAGCGGCCTCACCTTCGAGGCGTGTTGCGAACCCTTTCTCCTTGAACGCGGAAAGCCCAGAACCGCCAAAGACCTGATGCGTTCGCGCTACTGCGCCTACGCCATGGGGTCCGTCGAATACCTATACAAAACCTCCGGACCTAAAGTCCGCAAGGAGTTCGATGCCGAGAGCAGCCGCAAGTGGGCCGAGTCCGCCAAGTGGACCGGTATCGAGATACTCACCGAAGAGGGCGGCGGCGAGAACGACGATACCGGCGTGGTGGAATTCCTCGCGCACTACTCGGTGAACGAAACGAAATTCGATCACCATGAGCGCGCGGAGTTCGCCAAGCTCGACGGCGAGTGGCGCTTCATTGACGGCAAGATCTTCGGACCCGACCCCGTGCGTCGCGACCAGCCGAAAATCGGACGCAACGACCCCTGCCCTTGCGGAAGCGGCAAGAAGTTCAAAAAGTGCTGCAGCACTGCCACATCATGACCTTGGACGCCATAATTTTCGACCTCGACGGAACGCTGGTCGACACCGAGTTGCTGTGGGCTGAGGCCATGAACGCGTATCTCGCCGACCGCCGGTGCCCGTGCAATAAAGAAACGGTGCTGCACATGGTGTACGGCCGCTCCTGGACGGACATCTACCGCGACATCACCGCCCGTTTCCCGTCTCTCTCCACAACGCCCTCGCATCTCATGGCCGAAGGGCTGCGCAGCCACTACCTGCGCTTGCGAAATGAAGGAGACGGCGTCATCATCCACTCGTCCGCCGCTCTCCTCAAGCAGCTCGCGCAGCAGTACCCGGTGATCATCGTCTCGGGCTCGCCGCATGCGGATGTGGAAGAGGCCGCGCATCTGCTCGGCATTACGCACGCCGTGCGGTTCGTGCTCGGCGCAGAAGATTATGCGCCGGGCAAGCCGTCCCCCGCAGGCTTTCTTCTCGGCGCCCGGCGGCTCGGCGTCGCACCCGCAAACTGCCTCGTCTTCGAAGATTCCCACGCGGGAGTCACCGCAGCCAAGGCGGCCGGCATGTGGTGCGTCGCCCTCAATCGCCCGTGCGCCCATCCACAGGATCTTTCCTCTGCAGACTGGGTGCTGTCTGACTTGACAGAATTCTCGGTCGCCGCTTTCAAGCGGCATATGGGAGCCTGAGCGATGCCACTTTTCCGCACGCTCTTTTTTGTCAAAAAAAGTTCGCGTTTTGCTATTGCACGCGCCATCACCTTCTGATAAATTATGCCCCGTTCTTTTGAAGCGGGTGTAGCTCAATTGGTAGAGCGCGACCTTGCCAAGGTCGAGGTTGTGGGTTCGAGACCCATCACTCGCTCCATCCGTTTATGGGGGTGTAGCTCAGTTGGTAGAGCAAATGACTCTTAATCATTGGGTCCAGGGTTCGAGTCCCTGCACCCCTACCATAAAAAGCATGAAGACCGGCCTAAAAGCCGGTCTTTTTGTTTTTCAGGTCCTCACGCGCCACGGCCCTATCGGAACCCCGCCAACTTATGCGTCTGAAGCGACAGCAGCCATTTTCCGCTGCGCCGACCGCGGTTCAGCTCGCCCAGAAGCCTGACCGTTTCCTCCACGTTGAACACGCCCTCGCGCTCACACGGCGAAAGAAAATAGTGCGCGGCCTCGATCCGGTTGCGCATGTCCTCGCAGAAGCCCCGCACGTCCCCCTCCACCACGATCCGCACCTCGTCGGCCTGCGTAACCATCCGCTCGTCGTCATACAGGGAGGCGTAGAACGCTTTGGGCGAGACAGCCACATAGTCCATGCGCCGCAGCCAAGCCTGCGGCGGCGCGGCGACCCCGTTGGTCTCGACGCCGATCCAGTACCCGAGTTCTTTGAACCGCGTCAGCAGGCCCTCGAGTCCCTCTTGGATGAAGGGCTCCCCGCCTGTCAGGACCAGCGCCTTGGCATGAAATGCGGTCACGCGGGCAACCACGCGCTCCTCATCCAACGTCTCGAACACGCGGAAAGCCGTGTCGCACCACGGACAGGCCAGATTGCAGCCGCCGAACCGCAGAAACACAACCTCCATGCCCGTGTTGTACCCCTCGCCTTGCAGCGATTCGAAAATTTCAGCCACCGGATAGGTCTGTCCGTTCTGCATGCGTGCTCAATCCTTGCGGTATTCCGCACACGACTCCGGCGTCTCGTAGACTTTTACTGAAACCACGTTGACACGCGCCGCCAACTCGCGGAAGAAGTAGCGGACCAAATTTTCGGCGGTCGAACGGAATGGCAGCCCCACGCTCCGCATACCGTGTTTGGCGATGACCGC
>CAYZQL010000102.1:13058-13354 GCA_964480555.1 uncultured Lentisphaeraceae bacterium
GTTCAAGAATCACCTCACGGATCACTTGCTTGAGATCCTTGAAGTCGATCACCATGTCCTGCTTGTCGACGCCCTCCGCGACTTCGACAATCACGCGGTAGGTGTGGCCGTGCAGGTTCTTGCATTGCCCCGTATGGTTGGTCAGAACATGCGCCGCATCAAACTGGCACTGCTTCGATACCGTTAGCATCACTTCCCTCGGTTGTTAAGATACGCCTCATACCCGCGACGCCGCAGCACACAACTCGGGCAGGCACCGCACCCTTGCCCGACCACGCCGTTGTAGCAGGTCAGCG
>CAYZQL010000103.1:0-13192 GCA_964480555.1 uncultured Lentisphaeraceae bacterium
GATTCACGATGTCATCTACGAAGAGTATTCGGTCGAGTATGCGCCGCGCGTGGCCCAGTGGGCGGGCGTTGTCGCAGCGCTGGCTTTTCTGTTTGCCGTGCCGGTCTGGCACGCGGCGACGCGGCTGCAGTATCAGAGCTTCGACCTGATGCTGGTGCTGGCGGCGGCCAACCTGTTGCGGCTTTTTGCGGAATACCGCTGGCGGGTGTTCCTCGTGCTGTTCGCGTTGCTGCAGGGGATCGGCGTTGTCGAGTCGGTGATCTTCATCCCGCTCGCCCCCGTGTTCCTGATGTTCCTGATCTACGTGCTGTGGAAAAGCGGTGAAGTGAGCCTGTACCGCGTCACCTGGATGGGCGCGCTGGCCGCGGCGGCCATGGGCGCCTTGTACTACTTCTCCGCGCGGGGGTTCCTGAAGGCGCACGAGGGCGGGGCGCTCGGGCTGACGACGTTGATGGAGGTGCTGGTGGCTGTCGTGAAAAGCCAGCTCAGGCAGTTGCAGTCCGGCCTGCCGCGTGTGGGGTGGCTGGTGCTGCTGCTGATGAGCGTGATTCCCTGGGTGGCGGGCGGGTTCGCCTCGTTCCGGGCGCTGAACAACGAGCGCTCGTGGAGCCAATACATCCTGCACTTCACGTTGAGTGTCCTGGTTGTGCTCGGCTTGACCAACGCGGCGATCTCGCCTTGGGAGATTCTCAAGCCCTACGGGCGGCTGCCGGTTTGTTCCTACGCGATGCTGGCGATGGCGGCCGGCTACCTGGTGGCCTACTGGTACCTGTTGCTGAAAGTGGAGCGCCCCCGGCGCGGGCACGAGACGTCGGTGCTCACGAAGCAGGCCGGCGATTGGCTGGGGCTGTTGCTCACCTACCCGTTTGCGGCGATCGTGGTGCTTGCGGCGATCATCAACGCCTTCGAGTGTGGCGGCGGCCGCGGCGCGTTTGCCGACCGGTGCGCCAACGAGATCCTTGACCGTTTGGGCGACCGGACGTGGTTTGTGACGGACGGCACGCTGGATCCGCACCTGCAGATTCTGGCGCGCGAGCGGGGCAAAGAGGTGAACCTGCTCTGCCTTCAGAAAGACATGAGCCCCCATTACCTGAAGTCGGTATCCCGCTTGATCGAGCAGAAAAAGCTCTTCCCCCCGGCGGACATGCAGCGGATGAAGAGCACGCTCGACCTGGGCATCCTGCCGTTCATCCAAGACTGGTTTGCGGTCGACAAGGAGATCGAGAAGAAGGTCGCGGTGTTCGGCGTGCCGGACTTCTGGTACACCGCCGGCATCACGCCGGTTCCCGAGTATTTCTTCTTCTCGGGCAGCCGCGACATCAAGGAGTTCAAGGGAAAGCCCCTGCTTGCCGGCTATCAGGCGTTCTGGAAGGACATGGAGAAGGTGTTGGCCGCCAACACGAAGGCGAACGGCGACCCGACGATCCGGCTGCGCGCGCACCTGCGGCGGCACATGGGCTTCGTGGCGAACAATCTGGGCGTGCTGCTGGAGGACTTGGGGAATGACCCGGACGCGTTCACGGTCTACACCTATGTGCATGCCAAGCTGGACCCGGATAACATCTCCGCGCTGTTCAACCGGTTCGAGATGGCGCGGCGCGGCGTGGCCGCGGCCAGCGCGGACAAGGATCTGATCGAGCGCGAACTGAAGGACTTCATCGGCAATCTCAAGCAAAAGTATCCGCTGTGGTCGCTGTCGCGCTATTACGGATACGTGCGCTCGCCGGAACTTTTCGCCCGCTTGGGGTGGGGGTGGGCGCTGTCGGGGCAGACCGGCGCCGCGCTGGCAGGCGTGACCCGCGCCATCAACCTGCTGCCGACGGACCAGCGCGTGAACGCGATGCAGGCCATGGCCGCGATCTACGCGCTGTCGGATGACCGGAACAAGACCGAGGCGGTCTATCAGGACATCATCAAGAATGACCCGAACAACCGCACGGCCATGTTGGGCATGGCCCGCCTGGCCGTCCAGGAAGGCGCTTTGGAGAAAGCCAAGCTGTGGCTGGAGAAGGCGGCCAAGTCGGACGACAAGCGGGGCGTGCTGGGGGTCGAATGGGCGGTCATCCACCTGATGAACAACGATATGCCGCGCGCGCGCCTGGCCCTTCAGGAAGTGACCGACCTGCAGCCGAAGAACCTGCAGGCGTGGGCGATGTTGGCCATGGTGCAGTTGCAGCAGAACGAGACGGACGACCTCGAAAAGGTGCTCCTGCCGAAGATGGAGGCCATCGCGGGGACGGTGGACAACTATTTCATCCAGGTCACCCGCGCGCAACTGGCGATGAAGAAGGGCAAGAATTTCCAGCGCGCCGCGCGCGAAGGCTTCATCCGGGCCTCGATGCTGCGGCCGGACATCCCCGGCGTGAAGGACATGATTCTCCAGCTGGACATCGCCATGAACGATCAGGAGAGCGCCGAGCTGCACGCGCGGCATGTGTTGCGCTCCAACCGCAAGCACGCCCTGGCGAACTACGTCATGGGGTCGCTGCGCCTGCAGGAAGGCGCCTACGGCGAGGCCGAGGATTTCTTGCGCCGCAGCGTGGAGGCCAACCCGAGCGCGGCCGCGCTGAATGACCTTGCCGAAGTGCTGAGGCGCATCCGGCGCTTCGAGGATGCGGAGCAGCAGGCCCGCGCCGCCATCAAGCTCAACCCGTCGCTGTACGTGGCGTGGGAGACGCTTGCCGCGGTCCTGCTCGAGTCGGACAAGGACCTCGCTGAGGCCGAGCGGGCGGTGAACAAGGCGATGGAGCTGTTTGCCGACGACCTGCGCATTCGCATCACTCTGGCGCGCATCCTGCTCAAGAAGGGCGAGATCGAACGCGCCCGCGAAACGATCCGGAAGGTCAAGGACCGCCAGGGAGAGTTGTCGAAGTTTGATCAGGCCGAACTGGCGCGCCTGGCCGAAGAGGCCTCCAGCGGCCGCAAGCGCTGAGCGGCGGCAGAAAACGTCCGGGAGCGCTTCGAGCGGGTCACTCGTTGACGGTTTGGCGCTTCTCGACGAGGGCCGCCATCTCTTCCGGTGAGATCGCCTCGACGCGCACATTGTCGAAATAGTAGAGCCCGTTCGGCCAATAGGCATAGAGGCGGATCTTGAATTTCTGGATTCTGGGCGATTTCGAGGTGGGATTGAAGCCGATGGAGAAGGTGCGCCATTCGGTTTTGCTCGGGGCGCCGGGCTCCAGCCGGGTCTGGTACCCGTCGACAAAAGCGTTGCGCTTGGCGTGCCACAGAAACCCTTTCACCCATACGAAGGGTTTCCCGTCGCCCTTGAAGTCCACGGAGAGTTTGTAATCCTGGCCGGGCTTGCAGTCGATGAACTCGGAGTCGAGCATCACCCCTTCGTTGCCGCCGATGCTGCCGTAGCTAGAGGGAGCGATGGGCTTTTTTGCGGGCGGCTTGAGTGTGGGGTCCGCCTTGAAGGCCGTTGCCCAAGCCATGGCCTGGTCGCGATCGACCAAGGTGTCCATCTTGACGATCCGGCCGCGCCCCTCCTCCGACTCGAAGAAGCTCGTCAGCCCGTCTGCGCGCTCCCAGTGCGCGGCGAAAGAGTCGCCTTCGTCGAAGCTCCCGTTTCTGACGAGGTTTTCGCCCGCGGAAAGCGTGAAGGCCAGCGTGGCGCTCAGGGCCGCGATGCGGAGCGGCCGCGCGCTCACATAAGAAGCGGCCGTTTCATTCTTTCTCATGGGACGTTCCTTGTTCGGTGTCGGGGGCGGCTCCTACGGGTCGGCGTCCGGCTCAGCCAATGCGCGGAAATAGGCGTCGACGCTCTCTTCGTAGCCGGCGGGGGTGGGCTCGTTGCCCGTGTGCCGGACGGCGGCGATCTTGCGGGAGAGGGCTTTGCTTTTTTCCGCGCCGCCCGCGACGCCGGCCTGCATGACGGCGCGGGCGTCTTTGAGGGTGGAGGCCAGTTCGCTCTGCACCTGTTTCACCTGCAGGCCTTGCCCGGCCGCGCGGTATTTCTGGATCAGCTCCATCTTGTTGACCGCTTCTTCCAGATCGCCCGTGGGCAGATTCCGCACGTTCAGCTCGCGCATCAGCGCTTCGGCCTTCTGCTTCAGCTCGGCCTGCTTGCCCGGCAGCCGCTGCTGCACGTCGGGCTTCTGGTCGGGCGTGATGCCGCGCAAGCCCTCGCCGCCCAGGCCGGACTGCTTGCCGCCGCCGGTGGCCCCGCCCTGCGGGTCTTTCGAGGTGTCTTTGACCGTTCCCTTTTCGAACGGCGACTGCACCAGCCGGGTCGGCGTGTCGCGCCCGCCTTTTCCGGTCGCCTCCTTCTCCACGAACTGCCCCGAGGATTTTCCCGACCGCCCCTCTCCCGAGCGGCCGCCGACCTCGTTGTTGTTGGGCATGGAGTTGCCGGTGACGCCTTTCGCCGACATGTCGTCCATGTTGCCGTCGCCCGAGCCCCAGCCGATGCCTTTGTCGAACGAGCTCAGCGACGAGTTGGACGAGTCCTCCACGTCCTCCATGTCCGCCACGTCGTCGATCAGCTCGCCGATGATGTCGGTCAGCTCGTCGGGCAGGTCCTGCAGCGGCACGTCGGGATTGACGCCGCCCTCTTCGCCGTTCCATTTGATGTAGTCCTTGGCGTCCGCGAGCCAGCGCTCCAGGTTGCTCTCGATGCTTTCCGCCTGCTCGCCCAGCAGCTCCTCGTTCACGGTGGCGATCTCGATGTGCTTCTTCTCCAAGGCCGCGCCGGCTTTCTGCAGCTCCTCGATCATTTCCACCAGCTCGTCTGCCATGGCCGAATTTGAGAAATCCTGGTTTTCCAGCTTGGACAGGTCGTTGAACGCGGCACGGAAGAACTTGGCGAACGCTTGCTGCTTGGCGGCCAGGTCGCCCAGCAGCTTCTCTTCGGCATCGGTCCAGTCTTCGGGAGGTTTCTTGTCGATGGACTCTGTCTGGTCCAGGATCTTCCGCTGCTCGTCCTTGAAGGCGGAGAGGTCGTTCTTAAGCTTCTGAAGCTTGTCGAAAAGCTTCTGGTCCTGGTTCTCGGCGTCCGTCTGCTGCTCCTTGAGCGCCGCGAGCGCCTTGTCGCTGCTCACCCTGCCGAGGATCTGCTGCAGGGCGGCGATGAGCGCGCCCTGCTTCAGGACAATGTCGTTGAGCCCTGCCTGCCGCGGCGCGTCGTCGAGCCCGATGGTGACGGGGATCTGGCGGATGAGCGGCTCGGAGCGCGCGAGCTTCAGCTCGGCGATGCCGTCGGAGAGACCTTTCTTGATTTTCTTTTTCTCAGCCAGCTCGGACGCGAGCGATGCGCTCAGGACGATTCGGTCGTGGATGGCCTGCTGCCGCTTGTGAAGGACGGCGCCGATCCGCTCTTTGCGGTCGTTGTCGATCCGGGCGGCGACCCAGTCGCGCAGGTCTTTCTGTTGGTCGAGCGCTTCGGTGAGGGCGGCGAACAGCCGGACATAAGGATCGTCTTTGTCGCCGGCGAGCGCCTCTTTGGCGAGGTCGACGACGTGCAGAGTGAGCGGTGTGAGCACGGTCGACGGTTGCGGGGGCTGGCGGTTGTCGTAGACCCTTGCCCAAATCTTATAGCTGGCGTTGCGGGCAAACAGCTCTGCCGCGACGCTCAGCGCGCTGGCTTCGGTCCGGCTGCGCCGGATCTCGCGGTAGGTGAGCCGCTTCAACACGTGCTCCTTCTGGTTCAGCACGGTGAAAAGCTCGAGGGCCGTCAAGCCGAAGTCATCGCTCGCCTCGAGCGTCAGGGGGAGGGACTGCCCCACGCCCGCCTCGACGTTCAGCTCGCGGTTCAGAAAGCGCACCTCGGGGATTTTGTCTTTCACCCGCTTGAACCGGCACTGCCAGACGCCGGCGTGCGTGTGCCCGCGCGCGTCTTTGACATCGAGCGAGACGGCGGTGTCGGCGAGCAGCTCGAACTCGAGCTCGCCGGACGGAGGGCGCTGCGCGGCCTGCGGCAGGCCGGCCTGCGGCGCCACGGGCTTGCCGTCCCGATAGAACGCGACGTGCTGCCGGGCGGAGGCGCCGGAGCGGACGTGAATCCGCGAGCCCTCGAGGACCTCCGCCTCACGCTTACTCGGGCTGAGCGGCTGCGGCGGTTCGCCGGTGTAGGCCGGCGGCGTGACCGTCACGGCGAGCCGGTCGAGCTTGGGATGCTGAATGACGGCAAGGGTGTGCCAGCGGCTGCGGTCGTTGCCGTTTTTCACGGCATAGCGCACGGTTCTCGACAGGTCGCTCAGCTCAAAGGCAAAGCCTCCGGCGCCGGACTTCATGGTGTAGAGCAGAGGGGCCGCGCCGTCCTGTATGAGGAGTTCGAGCCCGCCGACCGGGCGGCCGAACTTCGTGGCGGACGCGCGTATCAGGCAAGGGCTCCCCTCGATCAGCTCGGTGTCGCCGGGCGAAATGTCGAACTGGGTGAAGCTCAGCGGCATGACGGAGGTCGTGGGGTTGAGGTAGCGGAGAAGCGCGTTCCGCGCGTGTTCCCTGAAGGGGATCAGGTAGGCGAAGAAGATCAGCGCGCAGAGGGCGAACAGCTTGGCGGCGGGCATCAGCCGAGCGTGCTGCCACACGCGGCGGAAGCGCATCCCCGCGCAGGCCGACTCCGCCGCGCCGGCGAAAAGCGCCTTCATGAATCCGGGGATCGCCGGGTCGCGGTCGAAGTGGACGGCGTTGATCAGGCGGTTGTCGGTGATCCCGTAGCGCTGTTCCAGATAAACGGCGGTTCGGCCGGTGTCGACGGCTTTGTGCCAGTGGCGGAAATAGAGCGAGGCCAGGCCGCCGACGATGCCGCCGGCCAGGGAGAGCGCGATGGCGGCCCTGACGGGGGCGGAGAGGTTGAAAAGGTTGTCGGCCGCGAACGCGGCGACGAGGCACAGCGCGAGCAGGGCGCCCGCACGCAAGAGCACGCGCAAGGTCAGGCTCAGGCGCTGATGGAGCGCGGCCCTAGTTAAGGTCGCGTATAACGTGCCACTCATTTTCTTTTCCCTCGTTCGCTTGAATGCGGAGCGTTTGGCCGGGAGCGACCGCGTCCAGCATCTTGCCGGTCATGAGCTTCCGGTTCTGCTCGCCCCCCTTTTGCTTGTGGCGGATCAGGATGTGGCGACGGTCGACTTTCCAGTCCGGGTCGGCGAAGTGCCAGCTCCAGACCTCCAGGTGCCAGAGGAACCCGCCGGGCGTCCACCGCTCGGCTTCGTAATAGTCGGCGCGGCGCTTGTAGATGAGCGCCTTCGCAAAGCCGCGGTGCCCGCGGAGCTGAAGGATCCAGCGGTCGTTGAAGAAGTCGTCGGCCAGCGGGAACTTCGCGTTGATGGCGGCCCAGTCGCCCTCCTGCAGGGCGGCGCCTCTTTTGCCGGCGGGCGTGGCGTCCGAGTGGCCGGTCAGCGCGTGCGTGTCGGTCAGCACGCAGAGGTCATAGCTGCCGGGAAGGACGGTGCCGAAATCGAAGCGGTTGTCTTTCGTGACCTTGGCGAGCAGGATCTGCTCGCGCCCGTTGTCCAGCGCGGCCACGGACTCGACGCGCCCGAAGCCTTCCACGCTGCCGCAGAGGGCCCCGCCGCCTTCGATCGCGCTGGACGTCAGCCGGATGGAGCGGGCATAGGTGACGTCGGCGACCTTTTGCTCCAGCGTGCCCTTGATCTGGCGCTGCAGGAAAAGCTTCTTCTGCCCCGCGTCGGTTTTGAGCGTCAGCACCACCGAGATCACATGCCCGGTGACCACGCTTCCGGTGACGAGCGTGATGCGGGTCTGGAAATTCAGCAGCGGGTACTCGCCGTCCGAATAGACTTTCTCCGCTTTCCCGGACTCTTTGAACACCCACGGGCGCTCCATGCTGGCCTTCTCGACCTCCTGCTCGATCGACACCATGTCGTCGAGCAGGAACAGGCGCTGCCGGTCTTCGCCGAGGGGGACGAGGGTCAGCGGACGCGCGCCGATGACGCGCAGTTCGCCCGACAGGACCGTGCCGTCGGAGAGGGTCACCAGCGCGGGCGCGGCCGTGCCCGTGCCGGAGGCGGCATGGGAGGCGCAGGCGGCAGCGAGCGCGCTGAACAGCCAGCATCCCGCGATTCTCATTTTCTGTTTAGTCATCAGGGCTGTGCTCCACGTTAAAACAGGTTGAAGCGGCGGCGGAGGAACCATTCGGCCAGCAGAAGCAGGACGAGCGCGAGGAAGAACGCCGGCGTCTCGAAAATCAGAAAACGCTCGCGCTGGACGACGTTCTTCCGGACGGCCGCGCGCAGCAGGTCTTCCAGCTGGTCCGCGTCTTCGGGGCGGAGGATATGCTTCTCGCTGCTGTACGCGCGGAAGGCTTCGCGGTCGGAGCGGATGCGGATGTTCTCCGCCAGCACGTCGCCCACGAGCAGCAGCTTGTAGCGGGTGCGGAGCACTTCCTTTCCGTCCTGCGAGCTTACGCGCAGCACGTAGCGGCCGGGCTGCAGGCCGGACACCTCGCCCATGAAGCTGTCGGCCTTCTTCTCCAGCGTGAGCGTTTCGACGGGCGTGTCGCCCGCCACGGGAAACACGTCGGCCTTTACCGTGAGCGCCTGGTCATGGCCGTCCGGATGGCGGGCCATGGCTGTGACGGCCACACGTTCGCCCGGGGCAAGCTCGGTCCGGTCCAGCGCCACTTTCAAAAGGTCGGCCTCCTCGTCTTGATTCTCGGCGAAAGCCACAAGCTGGCGCCAGAAGCGGCCGAAGTTTTCGTCCCGCCTGTCCGGGGCGCCCCACTGGTGCAGCGAATTGCTCAACAGCGCGATGACCTTGCCGCGCCCATAGGCGTGCCAGACCAGCAGGGGGTGGCGCGACTCGCCTTCTGCCCACAGCAGGACTTTCGCGCTGGGCTTGAGGTCCTTGACCTGGTTGATGCCGCTGATCATCAGGTCGGGCGAGGCCCTGTTGTCGCGGATGACCTGCGCGATCTGCGCGGCGAACGCGTCGGTTGCGGAGGGCTCAGGAGCGACCCTGAAGGTCCCGGCGCGGAAGGACTCTTCAAGGTTCACCACCGGCAGCAGGCGGAGCAGGGGTGATCCCGCGGGAAGCTTCCCGAACGAGTCGGTTCCGGCCAGGCAGACCAGGGAGCCGCCCTTGTTCACGTACTGCTCCAAGACGAGGGATTCCGCGGGCGAGAGCAGGTCGCCGTTGTGCGAGCCCAGAATCAGGCACGTCACGCCCTTGAGCAGTTCGGCTTTCTTGGGGAGGCCCTCGCTGAACAGGGCGTTCAGCTTGGTCCCGCGCAGGCGGTAGCTGTTGCCGGAAACCCGGTAGAGGGCGGTGAACACGGTCTCTTCGTCTTTCGAGAATTCGCGCAAGAGCGGCCGGAAGCTGTTGTTGAGAACCGGGAAGTAGGCGGCGACTTCGTTTTTCGCTTTGACGACTTCGACAACGAGTTCCCGGTGGTTGTTCAGGTCGGTGGCTTCGTCGGGCAGCTTCTGGCACGCGATGCGGATCACGTGGACGCCGGTCTTTGCGAAGGTCGTCTTGAAGGTCTCGGTATGCACGCGCCCGCTGGCCAACACCGGGGTGGCGCTGTGGACAGGCTGGCTGTCGACCCACACCTGGATCGGCGCGGCCATCTCTTGGGCGTAGCCCCGCATCAGGAGGGGGATGTCCAGGCTCACCTCTTCACCTTCGGCGATTTTGTCCGGGCACGTGAAGGGCTCGATGCCCAGGTCTTTGACCTTCGCGAGGTCGGTTCCCACCTGCACGCTCATGATCGGCACGCTGATCTCGCTGCCCTTGAAGCCCGAATAGTCGATGCCGTCTGAGAGCAGCACGAGGGCGGCGGTCCGGTTCAAGCCGATGTCTTTGTCGACGCGCGCGACGGCCTGTTTGAAATCGGTGCCGCCTTCGGGGCTCAGCGCGGCGAGCGCGCCGGCCTCCGCTTGCCGGCGGGTCTGGTTGTTGAACGTGTACGTGGCGAGCGGGTAGCCGGCCAGGCGGCCGAAGCGGTTTGCGCTCAGGAAGGCCGCCGCGCGCTCCCAGCGCGACCGGCCTTCGGGAAGGTCTTTCGTGGCCATCGAGGCCGACTGGTCCACCAGGAAAACGATGTGCGACTTTTCAAGGTTGAGGTCCTCGGTCATGTGCCCCGGGCAGAGCAGCATGAGCGTCACCAGCAGCAGGCTGGCCATGCGGAGGGCCAGGAGCAGCGCGTGCTGCCACGGCTCGACGGCGGGATTGCGGCGGCGGTAGGAGTAGGCGCCGGCGCCGGCCGACAGGGCCAGCAAGGCCAGGATCAGCCACGCGGGCAGCAGCGGATAAAAGGAGACTGTCATGACACGACCTCCTTGGCGGCGCGCGCTCGGCCGGAGAACAGGTAGGTGTTGCCCACCAGGATTTCCAGCAGGAGCAGGACCATCACGAGAAAGAGGAAGGCCCCCGTCAGGTCACTGCCCTGGCGGTAGGAGCGAACCTGCGAGTCCACGCCCGCGTCGGTCCTGAGCACGTTGACCCGGCCGTCGACCAGGCCGGCCAGCCGGCCTGCGGACAGACAGGCGAGGGCGCTCTCGGCGGGGACCGGGTTGAGCGCGACGGAGCGTGGCGTGGCGTGTTCGGCGGTCACGATGCCGGGCTGCCACGTGTCCGAAAAGACGGCTTCGCCTTTCTCGGCCGGCACCTGGAAGGTCCGTCCGTCGCTGTGGCCCAGCGCGACGCTCCGGTCCGCCGAGGCGGTCAGGCGCAGGAGGCTGCCGCACGCCAAGCCCGTGTTCTGCTGGGGATCCTGCGCGGCATAGGTCAGCAGGTGGATCATCGCGATGGGAAAGGATTTCAGCTCCGGCCAGTTGCAGTAGTCGCGGCGGGGGGAGAAGGCGCAGGCGATCAAGCTGCCGGAGCCCACCTTCTCTTCGGCGATGACGGCGCGGCCGTGGCTTTCCGCGAGAACCGTGCCGGAGGGCGAGGGCGAGAGCTCGTGGACGCGCTGCCACTTCAGCAGGTCCATCTGGAGCAGCTCGTTAAGCGCGCTCAGCGGCCCCTTGAAGGTCAACCCGCTGAAGTCGGCCTGCTGCTTGTTCCCGAACAGGCGCTGCAGCTTCGCGCTCTCGAAAGCCGCGAAGGTCCGGGCACCCACCTCTCCGCCTGCAAACGCCAGCACCGCGCCGCCGTCCGTGAGGTAGCGCGTGAGCAGCGCGGCGGCCTGCGCCTCCAGCGGCTGCGGGTTGGACAGGATCACGACGTGAACCTTTTCCAGCGCCTTCGCCGAGAGTTCCTGGACAAAGCCCTGCTCCGTCTGAATGCCGTTGAGCGCCTCGCCGTCACCGGGATCGACCGCCAGCTTCAGGAAATGAAACGGGCGTATCCGGCTCAGGATGTCCGACTCCAGCAGCAGCACGCGGATGTTCTCGCAGACGTTGACGGTGAAGTGGCGGACGTTGTCGAGGGCGAGGTGCCGGTCCGTGATCCGGACGGCCCCGCTGAGAAGGCCCGCGCGGTCGGGGACGTGCTCGAACCGGCCCTCGACGGCCTGTCCGGCGGGGACGGTGAGCGTGACGGACGAGAGGGTCTCGTCCCCCATGGACAGGCTCACCTCGGTCTCGCGGTCGGTCTCGCCGTGGTTCCTGACGGCGTACGGGATCTGCATGCGCTTGTTGGCCATCTGGGGGCGGGTCGAGAGCCTGACGCCCTCGACCGACAGGTTTTCGGAGTCGCCGCTCACGGGCAGAAAATAGATCCGAAGCCCCTTGGCGGCGTCGGGGCGCAGGGGCTCTGACGGGGCTTGGTTGGCCTGGAAGTCGGAGACCACGTAGATCTCCCGGTTGGGGGTGCCGTCTGCGGTCAGGTCGCTGACGGCCTGCTTCACGGCGGCGCTGAAAGAGCCCGTGCCGCCGGTCACGCGGGCTTCCTGGAGCAGGCTCCGCACGGCTTGGCGCTTGCGCGACAGGCCGATCCCGGGTCTGCCCGACACGAACACGAGGGCGGCCGCATCCCCGTCGGCAAGGGTGTCCAGGATCTCTTCCGCCTTGCGGGAGGCCTGCTGGAAGGCGGTCTCGCCGGAGCCGAGCTTCCGGTCCATGGAGAGCGTGTCGTCGAGGATGACCGCGACGTTCGTCCGCGCCGAGAAAGAGTAGGGGGTGTGCTGGAACAGCACGCGCGCGAGCGCCATGACCAGGCAGAACAGCGCCGCCGTCCGGATCAGCAGGAGCAGGATTTCGCGCAGGCGGCGCCGGTGGGCCAGGTACTTCTTCCGCTGGTTGAAGAACTGCAGCGTGGAGAAGGCCACCTTGGCCCGGCGGCGCTTGAAGAACAGGTGGAGCAGGACCGGCAAGGGTACGGCCAGCAGGCCCCACAGGAAAATTGGATTGGCGAATTGCATCGGGACGAAGAAGGCCTTTTCTAAAACATCCGCTCCCGTTTGTGGAAGTAGGCGAGGAGGGCCCGGTCGAACGGGGTGCCCGTGCTCAGCGTTTCAAACCCCATGTTCATCCGGCCGCACAGCTGCTTCATCTCGCCCAGGTAGCGCTCGAGGCCCGCCAGATAGGTCGCCCGGCAGTCGTCGCTTTCCACCTCCACGAACTCCCCGGTCTCCATGTCGCGGAACTCGATCAGCCCTCTGTACGGGAACTGCGTTTCCAGAGGGTCCAGGATCTGGAAGAGGAGCACTTCGCAGTTCTTGTGCTGGAAGTGGCGGAGGCTGCTGATGAACGACGCGTTGGTGTCGAAGAAGTCCGAGAAGATGATGACGATGGAGCGGCGGTGGACGGTCTCGGCGATCCGGTGGAAGCAGGGCGCCGCGTCTGACCGGCCTTCCGGCACGAGCCGCTCCAGGTGTGAGAGGAGCGTCAGCATGTGCAGGCGGGAGCCCTGCGCGGGGAAGAAGCCGGTGATCCTGTCGGCATACGTGAAAAGGCCCACCGCGTCCTTTTGCCGCTGCATCAGGTAGATGAAGGCCGCGGCCAGGTAGCAGGCGTAGTGAAACTTGTGGGCCGACTGTGTCGCGCTGCCCAGCGCCATCGAGCCGGACTGGTCGAGCACGACGTAGGTGCGCGTGTTGGTCTCGTCCTCGTACTGCTTGACGTAGTAGCGGTCGGTCTTGGCATAGGCGACCCAGTCCACGTATTTCACCGCGTCGCCGGGGCAGTACTTGCGGTACTCGGAGAACTCCGAGGAAAACCCGTGGTACGGCGAGCGGTGCAGGCCGGTCAGCGTGCCCTCGACCATCGTGCGCGCGACCAGCTCGATGTTCTTGAGGGTGTCGAGCGTGCGCGGGCTGAGCAGCGAGGGCTGGGCTCGGGCTTTTGGA
>CAYZQL010000104.1:0-13163 GCA_964480555.1 uncultured Lentisphaeraceae bacterium
CCGTAGATGAGGGACTGGTCTTTCTGGAGCGTGATCGGCAGGACGCGAAAGGTGATCGGCACCTCCAGCGTGACGCCGTCGGCGCTCACCCGGGCGGTGCCGGCGTAGAGTCCGGCGGGCTGGTTGAGCCCGACGTGGACCGTGAGCCATAAGCGGAGGTTCTCGCCTTTCGCGAGGGGCTGTTTCTGCCACGGCATCAGCACGTCCGGCGCGCGGTAGTAGGTGTTGAACGCGCTGTAGTTCGGGCGCACGTTCATGTAGCGGACAAACCGCAGGTCGAGCTGTCCGGAGCCGATGCGGGCGCGTTTGACGCCGCCTGTTTTGACAAGGTCGCCGACCGTGACGTCGACCGCCGAAAACGGCTTCAGCGGATGCAGGGTAAAGGTCAGCGGCTCGTATTCACCCCAGGAGGCGAAGGCCTGGACGGGCGCGTCGAGTTCGTGCTGCCGAGGAAAATGGTCGGGCCACACCGGCTCGGCCCACGGCCGCGTGTAAACGGCGAGCCCGTCCCGCTTCTGCTTTTCGGTCCACTGCGGCTCGGGCGTGGTGTTGGGGCGCGGCGTCTCTTTCCATTTCGCCAGCTCTTCGGGGGGCAGCACGAACGATTCGGCGAGGATCGGCGCGATGACGGTGCTCTGTGCCGCGTCCCATTCGGCGGCCGGCACGGCGACCAACGCGTTGACCAGCCAGCGGCTGCGCGTCGTGAAGGTGAGCGAGAGCTCGGCGGTGGCCGCGACGGCGTCGAGATACAGGGCGCGCAGCTCATGGCTGCCCGCGAAGGTGGCCGAGGCGTAAGAGGTGCCTCCGCCGGTGACGCGGACGTCCCATACGGACTCCGCGCGCCCGCCGGAGCGGCCGCACAGGAGCAGCAGCTTGTATGCGCCGGGGGGCACGTCGAGCGTCAGCGTGTCCGGATGGTCCGCAAGCACATGGTCGCAGGTGAGTTCGGTCTGGTAGCTGGCCGGAGGGGTCTTTTTGCCGGAATGCCCGTCTTCGGACCATTCGCGCCGGATCGCGTTCGTGCCCGCGTCGCGCCGGGCATCCGCTGCCCAGCGGGCGCGTTCGCCGCCGGTCGGCGTGACGCGGAGAGCGCCTTTGCGCAGCGGCGAGTCGGCGGTGCCGAAATCGAAAACGAACGGCTCGGCAGGTGAGGTGAAAACGAGGGATATCAGCCCGGCGGTTAACGCGGTAATTGTTTTCATAACTCATTTGCGGAGAGCATTTTCCGCTATCCTGTAAGGGGAAGAAAAGACGGTGACTTGGGCCTCTTTGCGAAGGGCGGGGTCATCGGGGTTGACGACGAGGGCGTGGGGACCTGGTTCGAGTTTGGCTGCGTTCAGGGGGATGAAAAGGGTCTGGCGTCCGCGGGTCACAGGCACGCGGCATGCGAGGGCGACGCGGTTGCCGCTGCGGAGCTGGACGGGGAGTCCGTCCGCCAGTTTCTCGGGCGGGCCCTCGGTCACCACTTCGACGGCCAGCACGCGGTCGTGGCAGAAGAGGGCGGGGGTGACGGCCGTGAGGGCGGCGACCTGCGCGGCGGTGGCCCGCGCGAGGCGGAAGCCGCAGAGGTGGAAGTCGACGACGTCTTTATCGTTGTAGTCCGATTCATTGATGTTGAAGCCCAGGCGCGTGACACGGCCGGGCAGTCCGAGATCGGAGAGGTTGAGGCTGAACGTCTTCCACGCGCCGATGGCGGCGAGGTCGAGCGTGATCATTTTCCGCTGTCCCTGGTCGTCGTAGAGGTGGAAGTTTAAAGGGCGCTTCGGCAAGGAGGTCCGGGCGGTTTCGGTGAAGAGCTGGAACTCGAACCGGTCATACCCCTTCCAGTCCTGTTCGTCCGCCTTCAGGTTCAGGTACATGCGCGGCCAGCCGATGGGATACTGCTTTTCCCCGGCGGAGAAGTCCACGGGGATATGCAGGCGCAGGGCGGGATGCTGCCAGACGGCGTGCGGCGAGGGGGAGACTTCGCACTCTTCGGGTGCCCATCGCTTGGGGTCGGCCAGGCCGTCGAGATAACGGTATTCGAGGGGGGCCTCCGCCAAGAGGCAAAGGGCGCAGCCGAACGGGGTCAGCCAGACCGGAATTTGACGCATAGCGGTTCCTTCCCTTGAAACGGTACTGTGGGAGAATACTTCAAACGTGATCCGGAAAGCAAGCCGGTTGCAGAAGAAGGGCGCACGCAGGCGGGCGGGGTTGTGGTACACTTGCGGCAACCCGATTGGTGGAGGAGCGCGCGGCAAGAAAGACGGGCCGGGTTGCGCGATGAGGGAGAGTTGACACGTATGAAGAAATGCCCCTACTGTGCGGAAGACATTCAAGACGCGGCGATCAAGTGCAAACACTGCGGCGAGTTCCTTGACGGTGCGCGCCGCCCGCCACCGGTGCCGGACGGGAACACGGTACCGTGGTATTACCGCACCGCGTTCATTCTGCTGGCGCTCGCGAGCGTGGGGCCGTTCGCGCTGCCGCTGGTGTGGTGGCACCCGCGGCTCAGGCCGGCCGTGAAGATCGTTTTAACTGGAGCGGTCCTGGCGCTCAGCTGGCTGCTGGCCGTGGCCTCGTGGCGTTCCTTCCTTGTATTGCGCGAGTTTTACGGGCTGGCGGGGTGGCGGTAGGATGCGAGACTCGAGGACAGTCGCTTGCAGTCGATTGCTCGCGAAGCGGCGCTTGTCACGGCGTGGCGGTTTGAATATACTTTCAGGCGACAGAGGGAGGTGCGAAGATGCGGATGATATGTTTGGCGTTCGCGCTGGCCGCTGCGGTGGCGCAGGCGGACATCGGCGTGACGAACGTGGTGGCGACGCCGCGCTGGCCGTGGAACGGCAAGATGGACGTCGCGTATGAGGTGCTCGCGGACGATCCGGAGACAAACCTGTGGGTGAGTTTCGGCGGGCGCGACGAGGACCGCAACTTGGCCTTGCCGATGAGGACGCTGGCGGGAGACGGCGCGGACGGGCGGGTGCGGCCCGGAAAACGGCGGGTGACGTGGGACGCGGCGGCGGACGCGCCCGGCGCGAACGCCGCGGCGGCTGCGGTGACGGTCGCGGTCTCGGCGGGCGAGAAGTACCTGGTGGTCGATCTCTCCGGCGGGACGGCCGCCGCGAACTGGCCGGTCTCGTACCTCGGCGACGTGCCGCCCGGCGGCTGGACGGACGAGCACAAGACCACGAAGCTGGTGCTGCGGCGCGTGTCGGCGACAGCCGGTTATACCATGGGCAGCCCCACGGGCGAACTCGGGCGCCAGAGCGACGAGACGCAGCACCAGGTGACGCTGACGAAGGACTTCTACCTTGGCGTTTTCGAGGTGACGCAGCGGCAGTGGGAACTGGTGATGGGCAACAAGCCCAGCTACTTCAACAACGCGACGTATTACGCGACCCGCCCAGTGGAAACGGTAAGCTACTACGATGTGCGGGAGAACCCGGCGAACAGCGACGACCCGGCGGTGGACTGGCCCGCGAACGGCGCGGTCAACGCGGCGTCGTTCATGGGCCGTCTGAGGGCCAAGACCGGGCTGGACACCTTCGACCTGCCGACCGAGTCGCAGTGGGAGTACGCCTGCCGGGCGGGGACGACCACGGCGCTGAACTCGGGGTACAACCTGACGAGCACATCCAACGACCCGCGCATGTCGGAGGTCGGGCGGTACTGGTACAACGGCGGCTCGGGTTACGGCCAAGGGTGCGCGACGAACGCGGGCACGGCTGCGGCGGGCACGTACCTGCCGAACGCCTGGGGCCTGTACGACATGCACGGCAATGTGTGGGAGTGGTGCCTGGACTGGTACGGGACGTATCCGGGCGCGGTGACCGACCCCAAGGGTGCGGCGTCGGGGTCGGACCGCGTGATCCGGGGCGGGGGTTGGCGCGGCTACGCGGGCGGCTGCCGTTCCGCCGACCGCGACTACTACAACCCGTGCGCCCGGAGCCGCGACCTCGGCTTCCGCGCCGCCAGGACCCTGCCATAGCCGGGTACGGCTACCCTCACCCCGGCCCTCTCCCAGCAGGGAGAGGGTCAAGGAGGGACGGAGCGCGCGGTAGCGCAGGCGACGGCCCGACGCGGGGGTGCGGGGGGCGGCAGCCCCCGCCGAAATATGAAAGAGGATGAGGTATGGACGTGAGGGTGATCACGCTGAGGTACGAGGAAGGCGTGCAGGGTTTCCCGGAGGGTGCGCTGAAGGCGGCCACGGCCGGACGGGAAGTGCTGGAGGCGAGGGAGCACTTTTTTCTGCACGGGAGCGTGCCGCACCTGGCGTTGGTGCTGCTGCTCGGCGACGGGCCGTCGGACGGGGGCTGGAAACCGCGAGACCCGAACGCGCCGAACCCGGAGGAGAGCGTACCCGAAGGGCGGCGGGCGCTCTACCGCGACCTGAAGCGGTGGCGCAACGACCGGGCCAAGGCGGACGGCAAGCCCGCCTACGCGGTGGCACGCAACGCGCAACTGGCGGAGATCGTGAACCGCGCGCCGAAGAGTCTGGCCGAGCTGAAGGAGGTCGCCGGGATTGGCGAGGCGTTCTGCCGGGACTACGGGGCGGAGGTGCTGGGGCTGATGGCGGGGGTCGAGACGAGTGAGGCCGACGGGAAATCGATAGAATCGATGGAATCGAATGGTTCGAGAGAATCGACGGAATCGCTTCGGTCGAAAACCGAATGAAATCTTACGGCCAGTTATGGGAGCGGATCACGTCGGCAGAGAACCTGCTGGCGGCGTGGGGGCGCGTGCAAAAGGGGCACGGGGGCTCGCAGGCGGTGCTGGCGTTCGGCCGGGACGCGGAGCGGCTGCTGGCCGGCCTGCACGACGAGCTGCTGGCCGGGACTTACCGGCCGGGTGCATACGTGCAGTTCCGCGTGCGGGATCCCAAGCCGCGCACGATCAGTTGCGCGCCGGTGCGCGACCGGGTGCTGCACCACGCCCTGTGCGGCGTGATCACGCCGCTGCTGGAGCGGCGCTTCACCGAGGACAGCTATGCCTGCCGCGAAGGCAAGGGCACGCACCGGGCTTGTGCGCGGGCGAGGGCTCTGGTGCGGCTGAACCCGTGGTACTGCAAGATCGACGTGCGACACTATTTCGACAGCATCGGGCACGACCGGCTACAGGCGGTGCTGCTGCCGCTTTTCCGCGAGCGGGAAGTGCGGGAGCTGGTCGAACGGATTGTCAGGCATCCCGTTCCGGGACAGGCCGAAGGGCGCGGCCTGCCGATCGGTAACCTGACCAGCCAGTGGTTCGCGAATGTTTTTCTGGACGGGTTTGACCACCACGCCAAAGAAGTCCTGCGGCTGCCCGGTTATATCCGGTATATGGACGACATGGTGCTGTTCGCGGGGTCGAAGGCCGCGTGCTGGCAGGCTTTGGACGAGGCGCAGCGGTGGCTGAGGGACGAGCGCGGGCTGGAACTGAAGGCGGAGGCGACGCGGCTGGCCCCGGTGACGGAAGGCCTGCCGTTCCTGGGGCTGCGCATTTTTCCGGCGTGCTGGCGCTTGCAGCGCGAGCGCTTCCTGCGGACGCGGCGGAAGTTCGCCGCGCGTCAGCGCGCGTTCGAGGAGGGCTCGCTGGACGAGGCCCGGCTGCAGGCGTGCGCCGTCGCGGCGGACGGCGGCGTCCGCTGGTTCGGGTTCAAGAACATTCTCAGAACAGAGACAGACCAGGGCAACCGGAGAAGGTGCGGCGTCGGGGTCGAACCGCGTGATCCGGGGCGGGAGTTGGAACAACAACGCGAACAACTGCCGTTCCGCCAACCGCAACAACAACAACCCGAACAACCGGAACAACAACATCGGCTTCCGCGCCGCCAGCACCGTGCCGCAAGGACAGGCAGGGTCCCATCCGGAGAGCCCGTGTCCCACTCAGGCGGGAACGAACAGGTCCAGCCCCGGGCGGCCGGTAGCGCGGGCGAAAGCCGCGCCGGGGGCTTTTCCGGCGGGATCGGGGGCATCCCCGCCCCTGGAACGGGTGGGGAACATCGAACGCCGCACTTGAACGCCGTGTCCACTTCCGCAGGCGATGGCGGCGCCTGTTCTGACTCAGTCGCCGTAATGGCTCTTGGCCGAGATGACTTCGACGGTGACCACGGCATCATGAATCGAATAGACCAGCCTGTGCTCACGATTGATTCTGCGCGACCAAAGGCCCGAAAGATTGCCCCTCAGCAGTTCCGGCTTCCCTGTCCCCGTGCGCGGATGCTCCCTCAGCTCCCCCAGCAGCGAATGAAGCTTGCGCAACAGCGCCATGTTCCCGCTTGCCTTGTGCGCGAGGATGTCTTCCTTGGCCGCCTCGGTAAAGAAGATGGCATACATTACAGGCTTCCGAAAATATCCTGCAGTTCCCTGTCCCCGTCCAACGGCACCGTTCTGCCTTTTCGTGCCTGCGCCGCCGAGGAGAGGATGGCCTTCACGTTACTCCGGTTCATAAAATACGGATCGCCGCTTGGACTCGGATTGCCGCCGCCAGTCTCGCGCGGGCAGACGCGGACGGAGAGGAGAACGGTTCTGCCGTCGGGGATTCGGGGGTGCGTTTCTGGAACGAAAACGTTCCCGTCGAAAACAGCTTTCAGCTCGCTCATAGAGGCGCTCCTTTCTTTTGGTTCTACAGTAGCCGATTCGACCGTGGAAGTCAAACAACGGGAGCGACAACAACGGGAGCAACACAACCCCCGGGCGGCCGGCAGCGCGGGCGAACGCCGCGCCTGGGGCTTTCCTGATTTCGAAGAACAAGGACTGATACCATGAAGACAATGAAACGGGTGCTTGCCGTGTGTGCGGTTGGCTTTGGCGCAATGGTGTGTGAAGCGGAGACCACCGCAAAGTCGCCACCTTTCCGGCTGGAGACGCGCGAGAGCTTCGGCGGGCGGCTGGCCTGCGGCGTGACGCCCGTCGCGGCCACGGCCGACGGCGTTACGACCGGCAGCGTGACGGTCGCGGGGGGCGGCGCGGCCGCGCCGCTTTGGGACACGGCGGCGCAGCCCGACGGCTGGTACGATCTGACGCTCGCGGGCGTGACGAACGGCGCGACGGCGCGGATCGCGATCCTGAACGGTCCGGGCGTGCGGGTTCGGGAGGGGACCCTCACGAACGACGCGACCTGGGCCTCGGACGCAGTGCAGGTGGTGCGGCACTGGGTGGTGGTGCCCGCGGGCCGCACCCTGACACTGGACGGGGCTGTGGTGAAGTTCTGCGACGGCACGGGTATCCGCGTCGACGCGGGCGGGACGCTCAACGCGGTCGGCGCGATCCTGACGCACGTGGCGGACGACACGGCGGGCGGCGACACGAACATGGACGGGGAGCAGACCGCGCCGGCGGCGGACCGGTGGGAGATCAGCGGGACGGGGACGGTCAACCTCGACGCGGCGACCGAGGAACGCTGGCGCACGCAGGCCGTGACTTCCGGCACGATTTCCTCCAGCCAGACGTGGCGCGGCAGCCGCGTCTACCTCGTGAGCGGCGATATCACCGTGGCCAGCGGCGCGACGCTCACGGTCCAGCCCGGCGCGGTGGTCAAGTTCGCGGCGGGCGTCTCGCTGATCGTGAACAGCGGCGGCACGCTCAACGCGGTGGGCAACCGGGCGCAGCCGATCGTCTTCACGTCGTACCGGGACGACACGGTCGGCGGGGACACCAACGGGGACGGGGCGTCGAGCGAGGCGCAGCCGGGGGACTGGGTGAAGCTCGGTGTGAACGGTGGTGTTGCAAGGATGGAGTATGTGTCGATCCTCTATTCAAGCAAGAACAGCACAACCGGTGCAATCAACATGAACGGTGGCAGTGTCACCTTCGTGAACGGTGTCATCGCGCATGGGATGTACGACGCGGTAGGTGTGGAGTCCGGTAACTATCACATGACCAATTCCGTGATTCGCGATTGCCTGTTGGCCTTCCGCCACTGGCCTCGCGATCCGATAGTCAACTGCGTGGTGTCCGACTGCGGGCGCATTACTCAGGGAGGCGGACAGAATTTCGTCAACTGCTCGTTCGTCAACATAACTGACGTTTACGAAGCGTTTGGTTGGTCTAGCACGTATAGGTATTGTCATTTCTTTAACCCCTCGGGCTTCGGGCCTCAGAGTGCCCAGCCCGTCGGCTCGAACGGCAACATCTGGGGCGACCCGCTCTTCACGGACGCGGCCAACGGCGACTACACTTTGCTGGCGGACTCGCCGCTGATCGACGCGGGCGACGGCGCGGCCGCGCCGGAGACGGACTACTACGGGCAGCCGCGTATGGACGTGCGGGGCGTGGCGGACACGGGCGTGGCGGCGACGAACGGTATTTGCCCGGACATCGGTATTTACGAGTATCCGGGATTCGGAGGGGGGGCTTCTCCCGATCTGGCGGTCGTCGCCGTCAGCGCGACGAACGCCATCTCGGTCGGCGAGACGCTCACGGTGCTGTGGTCGGTCGCCAACGTGAGAGGGTTAAGTGCCGGAGGATCGTGGCGCGACGCCGTTTCGCTGGTCTCCGAGGACGGGCTGAGCAGTGTGGAACTGGGCACGTCTGTTTCATCGGCAACCCTTGCGCCGGGAGCGACAAACAGCTTCAGCGCCTCTTTCCTTGTGCCGCCGAACGCGGAGGGCGTGTGGCGCGTCAGGGTGCAGGTCAACGCCTACCGCGACATCTACGAGGGCACGCTGACCTCGAACAACGTGCTGACCGCTGCTGCGACGACGACAGTCAGCGTGAGCGCGAGTGATCCTGTGGCGGGCTTTGCCGGCTTGGTGCAGAGCGGAAAGCCGTATGCGACGTCGGTGACTTTTGACGGCACGAACAGTATGGTCGGCCGCATCCAGGCGTCTGCGGGGACGGTGGTCTACTACGGCATCGGCTTCATGCCGACGGCGGGCGCGTATTCCGGGCGGGCAGTCTGCGATGGCGGCGGCGGGGTGATCGGCATTCCCGCGACGGATCAGCGGATCTACCTGCTGGTGGTGTCGGAGTCGGCATCGGCCCAGCCGTTCACTGTGACCTTCGAGTCCGGGGAGACGGTTGTCCGGTCAGTGTCTCCGAGCACGATCCCGCACACGGGCCGGACGAGCCTGACGCTGGCGGGCGCGAATTTCGCGGAAGGCTGCGCGTTGTCGTTCGTAGGAGGAGGGAAGACCGTGGCCGTGTCAAACGTGGTCGTGGCCTCGTCGGAAACACTTCGCGCCGAGGTTGACTGCGCCGCGTTCGCGGCGGGCCAGAGCTACGGCGTGCGGGTGACGTCGGGCACGAACGTGGCGGAGCTGGCCGACGCGCTGACGGTGCAGGCGGCGCCGGGCAAGGCCGAACTTGCGTGCAGTCTGACGGTGCCGGACTCGGTGCGCGAAGGGCGTACGTTCCTGCTGTACGTCAACTACGAGAACACGGGCAACCTCGACATGCCCGCGCCCGTGTTCACGGTCAAGGCGAACGGCGTGAACTTCACGGTGGACGGCCACACGTACAGCAACAGCGTGAAGGTGATGGGACTGAGCGCGGCGGCGCCGGTCGGGACGCTGCGGCCGCACGAGCCGCAAAGACTGGCGGTCCAGGCGCAGGCGCGGCCCGGAACGCGCTCGGTGTCGTACACGCTGCTCAAGGATTACGCGGGAAGCGCGGGATCGAAGGCGAAACTGCCGCTGGCGCTTTTCTTCAGTGAGGACTGGATCTATGAGCACGACGCGGCGGACGACGCGCTGATCGCGGCTTTGCAGGCGAGGATCGGAGCGACGTGGGAGGCGTTCTACGGGAACCTGGGGGCGTATGCGACGGGGATGCAGCAGTACACCGGGGCGGCGGTCACGGACTACGAAGTCCTGCGCCGGATGCTGGCGTCAAGCGCCTATCAGAGCGTGAAGGCAGAGATGGCCGCGCAGGAAGCGGGTGCGCAATCGCATGCCGCAAGCGCGCCCCCGCATGCAATGGCGGTGCCAAGTCAGAGCTCAGCAAGCACGGCTTCATCCTGTACGGAGCCGGACAGGCTGGAGGTGCTCGCCAATGTGAATTTCGAGACGGTCTGGTCGCAGAGGGAATTGCGGACTCGTACCGAACGGCATCGTGTCGCGTTGAGTCAGGACAGTTCACGGCCAGGCGACATATGGGTTTACCATGCCGACTGTGGTTGGTGGCACAGGCTTGTGGGAGAAGGTGGAGGCTTGCGCGCATTACCGCATGCGCGCACGGTTCTAATCTGTCATGGAAACCTCCATTCCGTACATTCTTCGTGGGTGCTGCAAATGGCGGAGGCTCTGGCGGCGAACGATGCTGTGAATGTTCTTGCTGTGGATTGGGGCGACGATGCGACGGAATCGGACATCCGCGCCTTGCTTTCCCCGCCGTTCAAAGCGGAGCCAGAATTCGCGAAGGCAACGGCTGTCGACATTCCGGAAGTTGCAAGGAAGGCTTACGGCCAACTGCGGCAGGCCAGCGTCGCGGGGGGCGATCTGACACTCATCGGGCACAGCCACGGGGGTCATGTCGCTGGGTGTATTGCCGGACATTATGGGCAAGTGAGGCGTCTTGTAGGGCTTGAAACGTCGAACTACGATTCGCACAGTCTCGTTCCGGCTGGAAACAAGTTCCCCAACAGATGGAATGCGAATAGCGCCCTGCAGACCGAGTTTTATAAGACCTCGTATTGGATGTCTATGGGATCGGACATCAGAATGCCAGTTGCCGTCAACAAGGACGCCCGGTATGTCTATGCCGATTTCAACTTCTATGTTGTCAATGAATTCGACAGTTTCAGTTATTACGACAGCATTATAGGGCTAGATCCTGAGTCGAGCACATGGTGGCCGGAAGGTCGTTTACCAGCGACGAGGCATGATTTTTCACCGACCTGGTTTATGGCCACGATCAGAAACAGGGATGCAAAACTTGGTTATTGGTGGAATTACGATGGGTGGACCTCCCTGTCGCGCCAGCCCCTTGCACCGAGCGAGAAGTATCATGGAATAATAAGCGGTGCGAGCGGCACGGATGCCGGGAAGATCGAGTTGAAGCGTCCAGGTAGTGTTTCTGCGGAGGACTGGCGGTATGACGCGGTGATGTTCCAGGAGAAGAATACGATCCCCTGGAAATGTCCGCATGACCAGTTGCAAGAAAACAGTACCCATGCCATTGATTATCAGGTGCGGTCGGTGGGTTTCTCGGGTGAAGTCCTGAAAACCGGGCAGGACGTCGCGATCAGCATGCAAACGGTCAATGCGGCCGACAATATTTCGGTTGAATATGAGTTCGTGAATCTGGTGTCGTCCGTGCCGGGCAACGATTCCTGGGGGCCGTGGCGTCCGTCGTGGGGATGGTCATTGAACAAGCAGCTTGGCGGCTCCGTCTGGTTGTGTGGGATGGCGGAAGGCGAGGGTGAAGGCGAGAGCTTGCCTTCCATCGCATCGCTGCGAGGAAGGGCTTGGACAAAAGTTTCAGACTGGAAAATTGACTCCCTTGAGGAATTTATCCGTCCAGCCACGGAACGCTTTAAAAACCGCCAAATCCAGATTCCTCCGAAGATTGGCGGCGTTCAGCTTTCCGGACGGACGAATGTCTGGCTGATTGTCGCAGATGGTATCGCCATGAACGGAGACAACAAGCCAGATGATTACGACGGCGACCTTTGCCCGACGAACAATTACTTCATCCAGAAGGTCATCATTGACCCCGGATCGAACTGCGTGGCGCGGATCGCCGTGAACGGTACGTCGGTATCGGACGGGGAGCGGTCGGCGGTGGCCTATGTGGCCGCGAAGGGGACGTCGGCTTCCGTCGCGCTGAGCGGCGGCGGCTCCGAAAAGGGCTCTTCGGAGATCAAGACGTATCGGTGGAGCGTTTCTGACGGTACGATGGGTTCGCCGGCAGGAGTGACCTCTTCCCTTAGCGTGCCGCTGCCGGTGGGCACGGACCAGAAGACGGTGGCCGTGACGCTGACTATCATGGACATGAACGGGCTGACGGATGTGTCGGAGGTCATTGTTCCCGTTAGGCGCGACCCGGAAGAGCCGGACGGCGAGACCGGTGACCAAGACCGTTCGACGGTTCCCCAGTCGTGCGATCCGAACGAGGTGGCCGGGCCGCTGGGCTTCGGCGATCCGGACACGCAGCGCTACGTGCAGCCGGGTCAGTGGCTGGAGTACACGGTCTATTTCGAGAACCGCTCGAACGCCACGGCGTCCGCGCAGGAGGTCGTTGTGACCAATCCGCTGTCCGAATATCTCGATTGGTCGACCTTCGAGATGGGCGAGGTGGCTTTCAACAACCAGCTCGACCTGGGCCTGTACGGACTGCGGAGCGGCCAGAGCGAGGCGGCGCTGGACGGCACAAATTTCTCCGTGCGCACGGAACTGGCAGTGGATCAGGCGACGGGCGTCGCAAGTTGGTACCTGCGGATCGTGGACCCGGCCACCGTCGATTCGTGGCCGTCCGACCCGCACGCGGGCTTCCTGCCGCCGAACGAC
Source organism: uncultured Lentisphaeraceae bacterium (assembly GCA_964480555.1). GTDB lineage: Bacteria > Verrucomicrobiota > Kiritimatiellia > RFP12 > UBA1067 > CAYZQL01. Next base: position 12,407 of record CAYZQL010000104.1, read on the forward strand.
GACACGCACCGGGGCGAGGGACACCTGTCGTATCGCGTGAAGGTACGCGAGGATGCGGTCGGATCCGCCGTGATCTCCAACGCGGCGACCATCGTCTTTGACTACAACGCGCCGATCACGACCGATCCGTCGTGGTGGAACACGGTGGCGTTGCCCTCGGCCGTCGTTTTCGAGGGCGCGGAGGGAACGACCAACATCACGCTCACGGTTGGCTTGCCCTACGGCGATTTGCCGGCGCCGGCGCGGGCTGGGTACACTTTCGGCGGGTGGTGGACCGGGCCGGCCGGAACAGGAACGAGGGTGACCGCTGACATGCTTGTGCCTGAGGGTGACGTGACGCTTTTCGCGCAATGGATACCGATTCCTATTCTCACTCCACCGATTCCTATTCTCACTCCGCCGTCAGGCGACAGCGACGCGCTGTCATCTCCCGGTTCCTTTGACGGGTTCTTTTACGGCGAGGGGGACTTTAACGGCGGTGCGGCCACGGCGGTGCGCGGCACGCTGAACGTGAAGGTGTCTGACGCGGTGGCAGGCAAGCTGACGGCCAAGGCGGTCTTGCAGAAGGGCAGCCTGAGTTTCAGCGCCAAGGCGTGGACCGGGACGGAGTCGGACGGCACGCGCCGCGTGACCCTGCCCGGCAAGGGCGGCGAGACGCTCGACCTTTACCTCCGCCAAGACCGGGTATGGGGCTCGCTCTCCGGCGGCTCCGTCGGCGGGAGGCTGGAGCTGGACGGCGCGCGCAACCGCTTCGCCG
>CAYZQL010000105.1:0-13135 GCA_964480555.1 uncultured Lentisphaeraceae bacterium
TTACAAAACGCATCATCCCCTGCCTGGACATCATCAAGCGCCGCGTCACAAAAGGCGTGAAATTCCAGAACAATATCGACCTGGGCGACCCGATCGAGATGGCTGTCCGCTATTCGGACGGAGGCTGCGACGAACTGGTCGTCTACGATATCACCGCCTCGGCCGAACGCCGGCCCATCGACATCGAGATGGTGCGTGACGTCGCCAAAGCCATCCGCATCCCCTTCTCGGTCGGCGGCGGAATCTCCACGCTCGATGACATGTCGCGCGTCCTGTTGGCGGGCGCCGAAAAAATCTCCGTCAACTCGCTCGCGGTCAAAACCCCGGCGATCATCGCCGAGGGGTCACGCGCCTTCGGCGCCCAATGCATTGTCTTGGGCATGGACCCGGTCGCGACCTCGGACACGGCCCGCTGCCCCAGCGGCTACGAGATCACCACGCGCGGCTTCCGCGAACGGACCGGTTTGGATGCGGTCGAGTGGGCCAAGCGGGCTGAACAGCTCGGCGCGGGCGAAATCGTCGTGAATTCGGTGGACGCGGACGGCACGCGCGCGGGCTTCGAACTCACCATCACACGGCTGATCGCCGAGGCCGTGAGCATCCCCGTGGTCGCCTCGGGCGGCGCGGGCTGCTCCGCGCACCTGCGCGACGCCTTCAACCTGGCCCATGCGGACGCCGCCATTGTGGCCGGCATGATCCACACCGGCGACTTCACCCTCCGCCAGATCAAAGACGAGCTGCACGCCGCAGGTGTTCCGGTGCGGATGACGTGGTAGTCCCTTATTTTTTCGCCGCGGCCATGACCTGCATCAGGGTCCGCTTCTCCTGCCACGTGTCGCGCAGCGACCCGATGCGGATGAGCTGACGGAACTGGTCGAGCTTAAGGCGCGTCGCCGGCGTGATCCGCATCCGGAAGGGCTTGTCAGGCTCCAGCGAGAAGAAGTTGTCGTCATACCGGGCGTCCATGCCGTCGAGCGACAGCCACACCCACAGGGCCGGATGGTGGCTCGTCAGCGTCACCGCGAAACTGTTGTCGTCCCACGCGCGGATCTCCGCCCGCATGCGCGACGGCTGCAAAGCCAGCTCGCGCGGCTCGCAGAAGAACACGGTGTTCCACGCCACCTGGTTGCCTTGCTCGTCCAAAAGGTAGATCCACATCAGCAGGTTCGCGGCGCCGTGTTTGCGCAGGCACTCCGCGACTTTGACGCTGACCGGCATTTCGCGCGAAGCCGGCGACACCGTCACCTTCTTGGCGCCCTCGACGGCCACAACGCCGTCCATCTGCGTCACCCGCCACTGGATCTCGCCCTTGAAAGGTTTCTTGACCGCGTCGTTAAAGGCGAAGAGGTCGACCACCCCGCCCTGGTCGTGATATCGGCCGCACAGCGACAGCGGCGCGAAGAACCGGCGCGCCATGTAGTGCAACGCCTTCCAGCGGCCTTCAAAGTCCACGGCGGAAGGGCTGCAGCAGGGCCAGCAGTCGTTGAAATGCCAGTAGATGAAACCGGACGGTCGGTCGGTTCCCGTCCGGGCCCGTTCCAGTTGGCGCTTGACGGCAAAGCCCTGCTGAATCTGGCTGAGCCAAAGCGTGTTGTCAAACCCCGAGGGCAACAGGAACCGCTCCAGAAACGCGCTGTAAACCCTCCGGGCTCCATCGGCGGGTGTCACGTGGAAGGCGCAGACGGGGTGTGAAAGGTTATGCTCGTCTTCGTTCACGTAGCCGGCCACGACGCGCGGCTCGGGATACGACGGCAGCGTTTCGTAGGACGCGTCGCCTCCCAGCGAGAACGGCACGTGCGCCAAAGGCGGCACGTAAGGGCGGTCCGGATCAAGCTCCGCAACCAGCGCCTCTGCGGCCTGCGTGTACGCGGAAGCGATCCCGCCTGCGCCGGCGTCACCGCCGCACCAGAGCGCGACACACGGGTGGTGCCGCAAGCGCCGGACGTTGCACCGGACCTCACGCCCGAACGCCGCCACGTCCTCAGCCTCGGGCTTGCCGGGCTGGGCGGCGCTCAGCATCAGGTCCTGCCACACGCAAATGCCATACTCGTCGCACAGGTCGTAGAACGCGTCGCTCTCATAAATGCCGCCGCCCCAGACACGCAGGCAGTTCATGTTCGCCACTGCGGCGGCTTTCACCAAACGCGCATACTCCACACGGGTCAAACGGGCCACATAGAGGTCGGCGGGCACCCAGCTCGCCCCCTTCACGTACATCGGGTGCCCGTTGATCAGGACGCTCCGCAGCGGAAGGCCGTCCGGCGACGCCTGCTCCACCGAGAAATGCCGCAGACCGATGCGCCGGGAAATGTGCTCGTGACAGGCGCGCCCGGCAAGGATGTCGACCGTCACCTCGTACAGCGGCTGCTCGCCCAAACCCGCGGGCCACCAGAGCTGCGGGTTCTTTATGGCGAGGCGCAGAACGGTCTCGTCCTTGTCGAGAATGTCGCGCGCCTCATGCAGAATGTTGCCCTTGTAGCAGACCCGCACCAGAATTTCCAGATGCAACTCCGGATCGTACCGCTCGGTCGTCACCGCCACTTCGAGCCCGACGATCCCGGCGGCCGAGAAATCCTGCCGGGTCAGCACGTCCTTCACGCGCACCTTGGCGAAAGCCAGAACCGAAACCGAGCGCCAGAGCCCGACCGTGGGCGACACCGGAAACGCCCCCCCCTGCGAGACGGCGGAAGACGGACGGCGGACGGCGCCAACCGCGGCGCGCGCCGCGGCGCTCCCGGCGGGAAGGAACGTCACCGCGAGTTTGTTCTTGCCCGGCTTCAGCAGCGCCTTGACCTCGAACTCATACGACTCGAACAGGTTCGACGTGCGCCCCAGCGCCGTATCATTCAGGGCGATCGTCGCGCAGGCGTCCAAGCCCTCGAAGCGCAACACCACGCGGTCGAACGCCGAGAAGTCCTCCGAGACAAACACCTTCTCATACAGCCACTCGCTCGCGGCAACCCACGCCACGTCCTCCAGATTTTTGCGGAAGAACGGGTTCTCGATCTCGAACGCGGATAAAAGGTCTGCATGCACGCATCCCGGCACCTGCGCCGGAATGGCTTTTTTCGAACCCGCTTTGCGCAGGCTCCACTCACCCGAAAGCTCAATTTTCCTCATGAAACGATCACCTTAACCAAAACCACACACAGCTGATTCCTGATGGTTTAAGTGTGTCGCATAGGTGGGTATTAGTCAATCCGCAAAACTTTCGTGCTTTTGCACTTCCTTTTACCCAAACGACCCGCTACTATTTTCAAAAATCACAATTGTTTTTCACACAAACAGAAGGAGCAATTTCATGCGCATACTTAAAATGGGTCAGGTCGGCGGCGGAATCGGGGCGTTCATCGGCGAAGTTCACCGCAAGGCCGCCCGAATGGATGGCGGCATCGCTCTCACGGCCGGCGCGTTCGACGTGGTCCCCGAGAAGAGCCTGCAGCAGGGCAAGATCCTCGGGCTGGACCCCAAGCGCGTCTACAGCACCTATCAGGAAATGATCGCCGCCGAGCTGGCCCTGCCGGCCGCGGAGCGCGTCGATTTCATCGCCGTCTGCACGCCCAACCACACGCACTTCCCGATCGCCAAGGCCTGTCTGGAGGCCGGCTTCAACGTGATGTGCGAAAAGCCCATGACCCTGACGGTCGAAGAGGCCGAAGAGCTGTCCGCCGCCGTCAAGAAGTCCGGCAAGGTTTTCGGCCTGATGCACAACTACACGGCCTACCCCATGGTCAAGCTGGCCAAGGACATGGTCAAGCAGGGCGACCTCGGCGCGATCCGCAAGGTCGTCGTCCAGTATCCGCAGGGGTGGCTCTACCAGCTGCTCGAGAAGTCCGGCCAGATGCAGGCCTCGTGGCGCACCAACCCCAAGACGTCCGGCGCCGCAGGCTGCATCGGCGACATCGGCACCCACGCCGCCAACCTCGCCGAGTACATCTCCGGCCTCAAGATCAACAAGGTCCTGGCCGACCTCACGACCTTCGTCAAGGGCCGCCTGCTGGACGATGACGGCAACGTGCTCCTGCGCTTCGAGAAGGGCGCCAAGGGCGTGCTCCACGCCAGCCAGATCTCGGTCGGCGAAGAGAACAACATCGCCATCTGGATCTACGGCGAGAAGAAGGCCCTGGAATGGCACCAGGAAAACCCGAACTACCTCCGCGTCCTCAGCCAGACCGCCCCCGAAGAGGTCTGGAAGCGCGGCAACGGGTACGTGGCCGAAAAGAGCAAGGCGGCCGGGCGCTGCACCCGCATCCCCAGCGGCCACCCCGAAGCCTTCCTGGAGGCCTTCGCGAACAACTACTGCAACTTCGCCGACACCATCCGCGCCAAGATGGACAAGCGGAAGCCCTCGCCTGAAGAGCTGGACTTCCCGGGCATCGAAGCCGGCGTGCGCGGCATGAAGTTCATCCGGGCCGTCGTGTCCTCCTCCAAGAAGGGCAACGTCTGGATGAAGATCTGACGCTTCCGGCCAGAATCCTCAAAAACGGGCGTTTCCACGCCCGTTTTTTTTATTTTTGAGACCGCTTGATGGCCGCAACGCGCGGCTCGGCCCAACGTTTTTTCAGATTGACTCTTTTCGTTCCCCCTCCGCATAATGGTTCCCAATGGTAGTAGGTTTGTTGCCGGACAACTTATGGAATGTTAAAAGCCGGAGATCGTGATGAGAAAACACGCTATCCTTTGCGCGGTTGGTTTCACCGTGATCGGTTTCGCTTGTGCCGTCCATGCCGCGGTCAATGCCTGGAACGGCGACGTCGCGACGGGCAACTGGTCTATCGACGCGAACTGGGATAAGGGCCACAAGCCGACGGCGGACGAAACGCTCCACATCACCAACACCGCAGCGGCGGCCGGTTATCGCGTCACACTTGACGAGGCATACACCTCCACGGCGACAAACGCCCTGGTCCTCGGCAATGCCACCGGCACCGCGACCAACACGCTGACCGTCACGGGCGATTTCGTCATCGAGCGCGCGACTAATTCAACCTCCCTTTGGGACATCCACATCAACAAGGGCGGCAAAATGGTCCTCGCCGAAGGCGGCACGCTGACGCGCCGCAACGGCTTTTACGGCGAATATAACTCGACTGACGGATGGAACCACCATTTTCTCGGCCTCTCCGACGGCGGCGAGTTTTGGCAGACGGGCGGGGCGATGTACATGACGAACAAGACCATGCAGGGCATTCTTGTCGGCGACACCTCCGGATCGGTGACGAGCCGTTATGTGATGACCGGCGGGACGTTCACCTGGAAGCCCGGCGTCGCCAGCTACGCCAGTTGGGTCATCCGCAATCTCGGGCGCCTGGAGATTTCCGGCGACGCGGTCGTTCTTTTCGGCAGTGACAACGCCAAGTATCGCGGGATGTCGTTCCGCATGGCCGGCGGCGTTTTCGACTTGTCGGGGCAGGCGACATTCACCACCACCTTCGGCAACTGGTTCATCCTCGGCACCGGCAAGACGTTTCTCCGCGAGAACGCGACACTGAATTTCGTCGGCACGGGGTCCGGGCGCATTCTGAGCCCGCGCAATGAGGACGCCGCGGGGTCGGTGGCGGAACTGACGATTTCCGATCACGCGACGTTCACGACGCCCGGCGATGGCGCGATGCACGTCTCGATGCAGCCGGGCAAGAGGGCGATTCTGAACCTCGAGTCTGACGGTCCCCAGGTGTTCGGCACCAGCTTCCTCTTCATCGGCTGCCAAGCGGGGTATGGCGAACTCAACCTCCGCGGCGCGGGCTATGTGAAGGCCGGCGCGTATTCGGGGCTTCACATCGGCGGGGACGATGGGGTTTCGACTACTCTCGCGGGAGTTTATGCCAGCGACTTCAAGCGCGCGTCCACCGAAACTGCGGCACCGACCGGCTTGGTGCGTATGACGAGCGGTGTGCTGGATATCGGGGGGCACACCGCCCCGGCGTGGAATTACAACTACCTCGTCGGCCTGGTGGTCGGTTCGGGCGCGTACACCCCGGCCACGCTGACGGACGCGTTCGAAGACCGGCTCTATTGCGGGCGGATGGAGTTCTCCGGCGGCACGGTCACCAACGAGGGGTATATCGCCATCGGCGCGGGCCGCGCCACGGGCTCGATGGTCCAGACAGGCGGCCTGCTCGTCGACAACGCCAACGACAATGCGCCGATGGTGGTCGGCGTCGCGGGCGGCCACGGCGTGTACGCGCTTTCGAACGGCGTGATGACGCTCAAGAGGTGCCTGCATATCGGCGGCGCGACCACGAATCAGCTTTACCGCGCCATGACGAAGGGCAACTATCCGGTGTCGCGTCATGACGCGAAGGGTGTGATGACGATCGCCTGCGCGGACAAGGCGAAGGAGTGCAGGCTCGCGGTCGCGGAGGAGATCACGGTTTCCTCCGACGGCGCCGGGCTCCTGGAGATCGTCGGTTCCGGCGCCACGATCACCGCGCGTGGCATGGTCGTCTCGAATCAGTGCGCCGCCGTGGCGGGCGGCGGGGACAACGGAGGCGCCGTTCGCAACGCTGTCAAGGGCGCGTGACGCCGCGCAGGCCTTGCGGAAGACGGAACCAGGGCGCGCGTCGCCCGTGGTGGTCGAAATCCGGGAGGGCGTGTATGAGTTGGAGGAGCCGCTCGTTTTCCGTTCGCCTGACACGGGCTCGCAGGAGGCCCCTCTCGTTTTTGCGGCGGCGGAAGGTGCGAAGCCCGTCATCAGCGCGGGACGCCGGATCACCGGATGGAAGGTGGACGCCGACGGCGTCTGGCGCGCAGCCGTGCCGGGCACGCCGGGACGGAAAAACACGTTTTCGCAGTTTTTTGTGAACGGACGTCGCCGGCTGCGCCCGGCCTTTCCGGAAAACGGCCACTTCGTTCCGGAAGCGAATCTTCCCGGCGACACCAACACGAAGGAAAGCAAGAAGGGGTTTGTTTTCGCCCGCGGGGACATTCAGTCGTCTTGGCATCATTTCCAGGACGTGGAGGTCAGCATGATCTGGGCGTGGCAGTATGCCCGCGCCCACGTCTCCTCCGTTGATGCCGGAAAAAGGGAAGCCGTGCTTTCTCTGGGTGCCGACAGGCTTTTCAACCATCCGAACCGCACGGATCTTTACTACCGCTTGGTCAACATACGGGAAGAATTAAGGCGGCCGGGACAGTGGTACCACGACCGCGAGACGGGAGAGATCGCCTACATTCCCGAACTGGGCGAGAACCCTGACAAGGCGGACACGGTCGCCTCGCGACTGGAAAACGTGGTCGTGCTCCGAGGGGAGAAAGGAAAACACCACGTCAGCGACATCACGTTCCGCGGTCTGGCTTTTGCCTACGCCGATTGGTCCATCGGCACAAACGGCTATTGGGACTCCCAGGGTGCGGCCGAACTCCCCGCCGCCATTCAGGCGGACTACGCGGACCGCATCCGGCTGGAAAACTGCTCGATGCGAAACACGGGGGGGACTGCGGTACGGTTCGGGTTGGGGTGCCGCGACTGCGCGGCCGAAGGATGCGAGATGACGGACATCGGCGGCAGCGGCGTGGCGTCGGGCGCCTTTTGGAAAGGCGCGGGCGACCAGGACAACGAGACTTCCGGAACGGTCGTCCGCCAGTGCCTGATCGGGTGGTATGGGCGTGATCAGCCCGGCGCGGTCGGAATTTTGATCGGGGGCGCAAACCATTGCCTCATCGCGCACAACACGATTCATGATGGCTACTACAGCGGCATCTCCGTCGGCTGGTCGTGGGGGGCGCACCCAAGTTTTACGCACGACAATACGGTGGAATGGAACCACATCTACGGGTATGCGCCTGGCGTTCTCTCCGACGGAGGCGGTATTTACACGCTCGGGCTTCAGCCCGGCACGGTCATCCGCTGTAACCGCATCCACGGTGCCGTCGCCGCACGATATGGTTTTCACAGCATTTACTTCGACCAGGGGTCTTCCCGCATCACCCTCTCGAACAACATCGCGTATGACACGGACAGCGGGATCGTGATTCCGAATGCGGACAAGTCGGGGAATCTGATCGCGAACAACATTTTTGCGGGCGGACGCGATCAGCAGTTCTACGCGGAGGACCGGACGGCGGATTGCAAGTTCGGCACGAATCGCATCGAGCGCAATATTTTCGCCTGGCGTGAAGCGAACCGGGGCGGTAACACGGGAACACCGAACCGCTACGCCTCCAATCTTTGGTGGCAGGTCGATTCTCAGGAGAGGATAAAGACCGCCTTCAACGGGAAAACGTTCGCCGAGTGGGCGATGACGGACACGGGCGCGGTCTTTGCCGATCCGCAGTTCCGAAATGCGGACATGGGAGATTTCACCCTTTCCCCCGAGTCCCCTGCACGCGCGCTCGGGTTCATTCCCTTCGACCTGTCCGATGCGGGGCGAACCCTGCCGCTTCGTTTCTCGGGCGACCTGCCCCTTCCCAATGAGACATTCCCTGTTGCCCCGCAGGATCAGCACAATAAGATCTCAACTTGCTTTGAGGAATTCAGAGCGGGCGACGCGAAATTCGCGTCGGCCGGCTGGCACACGGAAGGCCGGAACCCGAGCAATCTCCTAACGTTCGTCACTGAAGAGAACGCTGCGAAAGGCCGCCGCTCGCTCAAGATGGTCAACGACACGTCAATCGGGCCCACTCCGGCCCTGCGCTCTTGGGGGCGACGCGTCTCCGGTCGGCAGACTCATCGGTTCGACGCATATCTGGAGCCGGGTGCCACGCTCGCGTATTCCATTCTGGACGCAAATGTGCCGCGCAGGAGGTATGCGGTGGAGGCAGCGCTTCTTCGGGTGAACGGACAGGGTGACCTTGCGGGCGCGGATGGAAAAACGTTGATGAAAATTCCTTTCGGAACGTGGGTTAATTTCGAAATGCGCGTCAGCCTCGGTCTGTCGGCGTGCGGCGCCTATGATCTCCGCGTCAGCCTCCCACACGAGAACAACCGCCTTTTTACGGCCATCCCCCTTCCCCGTTCGCTGCTGCAAATTGACGGATTCCTTTTCAGCGTCGGCGGCAGAGACAAGACCGCGGTTTATCTCGACACTCTCGATGTTGATATAAACCGCTCAAGATAAAGGCGTACGAGTGGCGCCAACCCTCTCCCTGCACTTCATCAACCGATTACTCGTTGTGGTGCGTTTCGACTTGATACGAGCATCCGCGTTGTCGTATCATCGCACCGTTTGCTTTACAGATTTTTTTGGTATGTGGGTATGTTCTTTCCCTTTCGCCAAGATGCGGTGAAGTTCCTCTTGCGATAGGGAGCGTGTCCCCAAAACGTTCCCAACTGTCAAACGGTTTTGGAAAGCAACACGGTTATGAAGGATTAAACCCTTTATAACAAGCGGTTTAAGCCAGCATAGCTCAGTTGGTAGAGCACTTGATTTGTAATCATGAGGTCATCGGTTCGACCCCGATTGCTGGCTCCATCTAAAAGCCTACAAAAACCTTTGTTTATTGGGCGCGGCTTTTTTAATTCGAACGCATCCCTCTCTACGTCCAGAAGACAAGCGGAGGCATATACACCGCGTAACCATGACGGCGTCTTCATGTGAGTTTATAATTTGTTTGCCGTGGCCCAATAGAGGTGGTCTTGCCGTTTGTCCCGGTTTGTGGCATTCTTCTCACATCAAACACATCGCTTTCTGTCAACGCTTGTCGTAATTTCGTGCGGGCGCCGGACAAAAAGCGGTTTATGATCCTTAATAAGCGAAAGGTGTGTGTGGCATGAAAAAAATGCTGGTTGTGATCCTGGCCTGCGCAGCAGGCGTCCATGCTGAGACGAAAACCTGGCTGGGCGGCGACGGGAGCTTCGCGACGCCCGAATTGTGGAACGGTTCCGCCGTCCCGCTGGCCGGGGATTCCGTGGTGATTTCCAACGGCGCCGTGACGGTGACGTCCGCCGATTCGTTTACCGGACTCGTTTCGGTTGTCCTTGGCGAGGGCGGCACGCTTGTCTGTGCCCAGACCGTCGAAACGGACGCCTCCGTGACCTTCGGCGCCAGCAACGCCCTGCAGGTGGCCGCGGGCGAGCTGGTCTTCCGCGGGTATGCCTCCGGCACCGGCTTCACGAAAGAGGGTGCCGGGACGGTGCGGTTGACCGGGCGGAACAGCGCCCTCACCGCATGGCTCCCCGGCCTGCGGGAATGCCTGCTTCCGGGTTCTTTCAACCTCGCCTCGCCGAACACGGGAACCCGCGTATCGGCCGGGCTGGACATGGCGAATACGGTTTGGCCCGCCGCCTACTCGAACACCACGTTCGCCTACACCGGCGAGATTTATCTGGACGGGTCCGCCTACTCGTTCGCGGAGTCCGCTGACGACAACGCCTATCTCAACATCGGCGGAACGACCGTTCTTTCGAATGTCTCCGCCTCCGCGATCACCGCCGGCACGCTTCAACTGGCGGCCGGCTGGTACCCGATCGACCTGCGGGTCGGGAACGCGAACGGCGCGGGCGGCTCCTTGAACGTGTATTCCACCGGCGGCGGTTTTGCCTGGAAAAAGCCGAACACCCCGTGGCTGGCGCTGCGCGATTTCAGCGGAGGCACCTTCCTGCGAAGCCCCGGCAAGCTGGCGGCGAATTTCTCTGAGGGCATCATCCTCGCCACAGGAACAGTCGCCATCTGCACCGACACGGCCGCCGAGTCGGCAGACACGGAGGGAGTGAACACGCTCGGCGCGCTTGCGTTAAACGCCGGCGTGCTGGTGCTCTCCAACACCGCGAGCCGCGCCACCTCCCTCAACGGCGCGTCGAACGCCCTGCTCCGGCTTGATTTCGCCGGGCTGACGCTCACGAACGAGACCGATTGTTCTTACCTCGGCAAAACCGCCGGCGTTGGAACGTTGGCTAAGGATGGTGCTGGCCGGCTGCAGTGGCAGGCCCGCAGCGCGTCGCATTACGCGCATGCCGCCACGGTTGTGAACAATGGCGCGATCGCCTTGGGTACGCTTCCCTCCACACAGGACTACAGCTTCGGGACCTTCACCGTGAATCAGCCGGGCATGGTGGACACCCTCATCAACGGCAACACGCAGTTCACCAGCCTGTGGGGCGATGGCGGCGTGACCAATTCGAGCAGCGGTGCAGCTAACAATCAACTGCGAATCTTGGACGGCCCGTGCGAATTCGCGGGTAAAATCAGCGGGAGCATCCGTTATTACAGCCGGGGCACGGTCGCGCTCACCGGCACGAACAGCACCTTCGGGGGCAATTTCGCAATCAACAGCATAGGTGGACCCGGCATCACGGGCCTGAAGAAAATCGGTCTCAACGGGCAGCCGTCCTCAATGGGGACATCCGGCTCCATCGATATCCGCGAGGGCGGCGGCACACTCCTGTATCTCGGAACCGGGGAAACGACCGACAAGGCCTTCAGCCTCTATCCCTCCGCCAACCGGGCGGTGATTGACGGCGGCGCGCACGGCGGGTTGACCTTTAACGGCGGATGGGGTACCTCCGGCGGACGGCTCGTCCGGCTCGCGCTCAAAGGAACCAATGCCGCGCCCTGCGTGTTCAACGGTGCCTATGCCGAGCATTCACAATCCGGCACCAACTATTCCACCTATCTCGCCAAAGAGGGCCCCGGAACCTGGATCTTTAAGCACCATGCGAGCCGTGCCAACCGCGGGGTCGTGGACGTACGGGAGGGGACGCTTCAGTTCGAGTCGATCGCCGAAGCGGGAGCGGTCTGCTCGCTGGGACGTTCCGATCTGCTGTTCTCCGATGTGATTAACTGGAACACGAACGGGCTCGGCGTGCCGTACGCGTTCAGCCTGGGCACCGCCACCACTACCGGCACGCTGGAGTACATCGGCACCAACAGCGGCGCCTGCAGCACCCGCAAGCTCGTCCTGCAAGGCAACGGCCGGCTGAAGTCCGACAGCGCACCGCTGACGTTTAGAGGCGGGGTCCAGTCGCTTTCCACTGGAGCCAAAACCTTGTATCTCGACGGTTCCGCGACCAATACGCTCGGCACCGTCGCGGACGGTGCGGGAACGGTCGGCATCACGAAAGAGGGAGCCGGCGTCTGGCGGTTCACGTCCACCAATGCGTTCAGCGGACCCCTGGAGGTCAAGGCGGGCCAGCTCATTCTGGACAAGCGGGGATACTCGTACTACAAGTTCAACCTGCTGCAGCGAAATTATGGCATTCCCGGAGGCGACACCAACATCGAACTGACCGAATTCGCCCTCTACGACGCCGACGGCGTTCGACGCAATCAGGGGCTTTTGAAAAACGGCACCAACAACGTGGCGGGGCTCAACCCCGGCGAGTTCTGTCCCATGGGGTCGTACCCGACATACGCGGGCCGGAACGACATCAATCTGTTCGACGCCAACGTCAGTTCGCAGTGGACTGTCAATTCTGCGGGGTTTCTGCCGGCAACGCCGATCAGGCTGGTGATGCGGCTGGCCGAGAACACGCCACCCATCACGGGATATGATCTGCAGTACTGGACCGCCGGGACCAACCGTTACTTGTCGGGATGGTCGATCGAGGGCAGCCGTGACGGCATGATATGGGATCTGCTCGACACCGTGACGGATTATCACCCGGTGCCGCCCGCCACGCTCGACGGCGGAATCAAATGGTGGTACAGCACCGGCACCACCACGCCCAGCAACGAGTTCGCCATCGCCGACGGCGTGATGAACGCGGCGATGCTTGCGGACGGGGTGCGGGTGAGCGTGGCGGCCGGCGCGACGTTGACCCTACTGGGCGGGACCGAACCCCTCAGCGCACTGGCCATCGACTGCGACGCGGGCGGCGGCACCATCAGTGATTTGTTCTTGGCGCAGAGCGGACGCATCGACCTGACAGGGACCGCGATTCAGGGACGGAACTTCGTCCTGCCCCTGACGATCGGCAGCCTCAGCAATCCGGAATTTCTAGCCAACTGGAGTCTCTACCTCAACGGTCAGCTGGCTCAGGGCGTCGCGCTGCGGTGGGATGCGACAACGGGAACCCTCCGGGTTTTCACCCGCGGCACCCTCTTCAGTCTATTCTAACCGCCCATGTCCGGCAAAGTCACAGATCAGGTCCTCGAGGAAATCCGCGCGCGGGTCGACATCGTCGAGCTGATCGGCGCGCGCGTGCCGCTCAAAAAGTCCGGAGGTTCCTTTAAGGGCTGCTGCCCCTTTCACCACG
>CAYZQL010000106.1:0-13077 GCA_964480555.1 uncultured Lentisphaeraceae bacterium
TGCTCACCGCCGTTGAGATCGTCGGGATCTACGGAGTGGGCGCCCTGCTCGCCTCCGGCCTGATCGTCGACGGCTTGCACGTTTTCGACGACAACCTCTGGGCCGCCTGCGACTGCGCGCTTGGACGGGGAGAGAGCCTCGAGACCGAGACGCCGAAAATCTATCCGAAGCGCGTCTTCGAAGCCATCGAAGTCGTCAGGCAGGCCAAACTCGACTGGGTGCGCCGCGCGCACAAGTTCGCCTTGAACTACTTCGGCAATGACGTTCTGAAAATGACCCGCTGCCTCAAGCGCGTGAACGCCTGCAAACAGTGGGAAGACCTGACCCGCACCTATGCGCCGGTCGACTATACGCAGCTGATCGAGCGTCAAGACAACACCACCGTCACCCAGACCGTGGCCTGTTCCGGCGGCAAGTGCGAAATCATCTGACGCCTTGCGCGGATTCCCCTCACGGCACACGGGCTGCTCCGCTCAAGCGGGTCGGCCCGTGCGCTTTCATGCATGGCGCCCGGCCGTTTCCGCCGCGCTTGACACGCGTGTCCCGTTTGGGCATCCTGTATTCATGAAAGTTATCGTTCAACCGTTCAGGGGAGTCGCGTCACAGCCTCCGTCCGCATTGCTTCGAATGTTTTCTCGCACCCGGCGAGGTTTTTTGGGAATCTGCGGGGTTCTGACCGCAAACGCCCTGTTGGGCTGGGGACCGCACCCGGACATCACCGCGAATGCCGTAAAGACTCTCGGCCCCGAGGCGCCGCTGGCGAGCGTGTTGGGGCCGGAGCTTGACCGCTTGCGTTCCCATTGCTGGATCCCGGATGTCTGGATGCAACTCTCCGGCGAGTTTTATTTCGACGACTATCTGTTCACCCCGCAGCGGCCGACGCACCTCGCCACGTCGCACGCTTTCGTCGGCCCGGACGGCAAATATGGCCAGCATACCCAAGTCATGTTCGACATCTATTTCCGCCGCGCGTTGCAGGCGCTGCGCACTGAAAGCCCGGCGAACGCCGCCCGCTGGATCGGAGCGCTTCTGCACTTTACCGAGGACACCGGGGCCCCGCCGCACGCCATCAACGAATCGGGGGCGCTGCACGGGCCCATGGAAAACTGGATTGACGGCAAAAAGATTTCGATCGCAGGCTACACGCCGAAGGTTTTGGGGAGCGATGACGCGCAAGCCTTTGCGGGTTATTGGCAAAATCAGGAAAAACTACACGTTTTCACCGCCGGACAGGCGCACCGCATCAAGACACTGGTTGCCGCCGACAACCGCACCGAGGCCGAACCGCTGATCCGCGCGTGCGCCAATGAGTCGGCCCGCAATGCCGCCGACCTCTGCGCCACCCTCGGCGCGCTGGCAGGAGCGGGTCCGAAAGGGTGCGGCCTGCGGGGACGCATTTCCGGCGCAACCGGCGATTGCCCGCTGTCGAAGATCGCCGCCAAAATCATGCTTGAAGGGACCGGCTACTCCACCCTCGCGGCGCCAGACGGCACCTACGAGTTCCGGAACCTCCCCGCCGGCGCCTATCGCCTGTTCGTCGCCCACCCCGGCAATGAGGTTTATTCCGGTGAAATCACCCTCTCCTCCTCCGCAGCACAGACGCTCGACATCACCCTGGAGCCGGCGCGCGTCAGGGGGAATCTGTTTCGCAACCCGGCGCTGACTCTGCGCTGGGCTTCGAAAGATCATATCGACATGTGGTACAAGGCCGGCAAAAGCGGCTGGCGCACCGAAGCCGTCCCCGTCAGTGCCGGCGTCCCCTATCGTCTGGAAACACAGTGGAAAGACTCCGGCGCCAAGATGACCTTGCACTGGTCAACGCATGAACGCGAGGGCAAGAAGACCGCAGAGCCGGCATTGAACCCTCCCGACACAAGAAGGGTGGCCACCGCACCGGACGGGGTGAAGTTCGCTTTCGTCACCGTCGAAGGCCCAGGCCTGCCGGACGAAGCCGTATCGTATGTCGCGCTAACCCCGCATGCCGAACAACCATGAAAACGAAACTCCTTGGCTTCCTGATTTTTTCTGTCGCGCTGCACGTCTGGGACTGTGCGGGTGAGGGCTGGCCGATGTTTCGCGGGCCGCAGGGCAACGGCCGTGTTGCCGGCGCGAGTTTGCCTCTGCGCTGGAGCGAGACAAACAACGTGCTCTGGAAAATCGCGGTCCCTCATTCGGGCTGGTCGACGCCCGTGGTGCACGACGGGCGGATTTGGCTGACGAGTGCGACCGCAAAAGGGCAGGACTACTTTGCGTTCTGCGTGGACCTGGCTTCGGGCAGAACCCTCTTCGAAAAGCATCTGTTCCATTGCGACACGCCGGAGCCCCTCGGAAACGCGGTGAACGGCTATGCGTCGCCGTCTTCCGCAATTGAGCCGGAACGGGTGTATGTCCACTTCGGAAGCTACGGCACCGCTTGCCTCGACACGTCGACCGGCGAGGTGCTTTGGAAACGCGAGGACCTCAAGTGCCGGCATTATCGCGGACCCGGCTCGTCGGTTATCGTGTACAAAGACGTGCTCATCCTGACTTTCGACGGCGTGGATCTTCAGTATGTGGTGGCATTGGACAAGCGCAGCGGCAAGACGGTCTGGAAGAGCGACCGCACGATCGCGTGGAAAGATCTGGATGAGAGAGGGCAGCCGAAACGGGAGGGCGATTTCCGCAAAGGCTTTGCCACACCGCTGATCATTGAAGTTGACGGAAAAGACCAGTTGATCAGCCCGGCGTCCAGCGCGCTCTTTGCCTACGAGCCAGGCACGGGGAAAGAGATCTGGAGCGCCCGGAACGCAGCCTATACGCCGGCGGTCAGCCCTGTTTTCGGCAGCGGCTTGGTGTTCGCCGTGACCGGTCATGGCACGGCGGAACTGCTGGCCATCCGCCCCGACGGGAGAAACGACGTGACCGATTCGCACGTGGTGTGGCGTGTCGAAGGCAAGGATGTTCCGCTCACGCCGTCGCCGGTCGTGTTGGACGGGTTGCTGTACATGCTGTCTGACCAAGGGGTCATGACCTGCCTTGAATGCGGATCAGGAAAGACGGTTTGGCGGGAAGTGATCGGGGGAAACTACCTGGCGTCGCCCATTCATGACGGCGAGAGGATCTATCTGTGCAGCGTTTCCGGCAAAACAACCGTGATCCGCGCCGGACGCGCGTTTGAAAAATTGGCCGAGAACCGTTTGGACTCGGGCTTCATGGCCTCTCCGGCCGTTGCCGGTGATTCGCTGATCCTGCGCACAAAGACGCACGTGTACTGCGTCAGAGCACAAAAGTGATTTTTAAAAACAGCGCGATCGCCATAAGGGCTGCACGAAAGGCGTCGCGCGTAAAAGAGTGAGGCGTACAGTTTCCTGTACGCCCCTCTTTGTTCAAGCATGTGGAATCCTAAACAGACACCACGTGTTTGTGTTCTCGGCTTACTTGCGGCGCAGAGACGGTTTCAAAGATTTCTTGTAGGGAGTCTTTTTAGCCGGTGCTTTCGTCGTCACTTTTGGCTGGGACTGGGTCCCGCTGCCACAAGCCCCCTTCAGGCACGAGCCATTCACCGAACAACTGCACGCACAGGGCACGCCGTAGGCACACGGCGCACCTTTTGTGCAATTGCATGTGCAAGAAGCCGACCCGCTCGAACAGGCCGACGACCCTTTACTGCAGTTTTTCGACGAGGAGGTGCATTTTGCAGTCGCCGTTCCTGCGAGCACCACAACCATGGCGGCTCCAAGGAGGAGTGAATGAAGTTTCATCATGTGAGTTTCCTTTCTTTGTCTTTACACCACCCGTATGGGATATAAAGTAAAGTAATTTAGATGATATACTTTGTGGGCCATTAAGTCAATGGCGATATTTCAATGCGCGATTGAGGCAAAAAAGTCCTATCGTCGTGTTCTCGTCCACAGGTGTGTTATCGGAACTGCGCCGCGACTTCGGCGATCACATCGAGTTGCGCTTCCAGTTCGGACAGCTCGGTCGCCCAGAAAGCGTGCGACCCCCACCCGGGATGGTTCTGCAAAAAGGCCGCGTCGCGCGCCTGCCGCGCGCACCATGCCAGATAGTAGGTCATGCGCATCGCGCGCAGCGCTTCGATGAGGCGCAATGAGTGCCGGTCAAACGACCGGAAGGTTTCATATCCCTCCAGAAACTGCTCCATCTCTTCACGCGCGTCATCCACCCGCCCCGGCAACAGCATCCAGAGGTCCTGCACCGGCGGCCCGTTCATCATATCGTCGAAATCGATCAGGAACACACCCGTGTCAGGCCGCTCTAAAACATTGGTGTGCTGGCAATCGCCATGCAGCCGGATCGTCTCGACACCCTCAAACAGGGGCGCAACGCTGTCGATCAGCGCCATCCCGAACGTCTCTAAACGTTTTGTCTCGCGCCCATCCAGAAAGCCGTTGTCGAGCAGGTAATCGAGATCCGCCGTCGTCGTAATCAACGGATGCAGCGTCAGCCGGGCTGGCGCCGGCGCGAGCGCGCCGACCCGGTGGACACGCGCCAACAGAGCCCCCAGCCGCCCCCACAGCGCGTCACCTGGATCAGCCGGCTCGATCGGCCTCCCGCCGCGCCGCGGGAACAGGGCATAGGAGATGCCGTCGGCCTCACCCAACGTTCCGCCCTGCGCGAGCGGCAGCGGCGCGACCACGGGAATTTCGTCGGCGGCGCACGCCTGCAGAAACGCATGCTCATCCGTGATCGCCTCGCGCGTCCAGCGGCCCGGCCGGTAAAACTTGGCCACGATATGCTGACCGTCCTCCAGTTCCACCGTATAAACGCGGTTGATATAACTGGGCAACGGCCGGATCACGCCCGTGCACCGTTGCCGCGTGGCCCGTTCAACCGCATCCAGCACGCGGTCAGGCATCAGCAGTGAGAAATCAGCGTCCATGGTGTCCTTCTTTAATCCGCCGCTTCAGCCCCATCCCCTCCAGCACGCGCCCCGCATCCATATAGAGGTCGGCCAATCCGAAGGCATACTCGCTGTTCTGAAAACGCGTCAGCACGCATGCCCGCTCCGCCAGCTTGACCGCTTTGGCAAGATCCTTGTCGGGCCGCTCTTTCACCGCAAGCCCCTTGGCATAACGGAACAGGGGCTCGGGGTTGGAGGGCTCACGCTTCAAAACTTCCTGATACTGCCGGTCCGCCTCAGCGTATTCGCCCACCGCCAGAGCCACCTGAGCCAGTTCCATGCGATAGCCGGTCTGCCCGGGCGCCGCCGACACCGCGCGCGCAAAGTGCAGGTACGCGGTCTCGTTGTCACCGGAAGCCCGCAAACAATACGCCAGCCCATAGTGCGCGCGGGCCGTACCCGGCGAGAACGACAGCAGGTTCTCGTAACACTTCAGCGCCCCCTTGAAGTCGCCGATCGCTATCCTTCGGCGCCCCTCCAGCTCCATGGCTTCCGCGAGATCGATCAGCAACACATCGCGCGGATTCACCTTGGCCGCCTCACGCGCTGCGGTCAGTCCCGGCTCTCCCTGACCCTTCGCACGTTGCGCCAACGCCGTCACCGCGACCGCGCGCGCCGCCAGGCACGCTTCCGACTTCCCGTGCAGCACCTCGAACACCGTCCGGTCCAACTGGCCGGGCAACACCCATTCCAGTTTCTTCTGCCGGCATCCGGCCAGCGCCGCACCGTCCAGGCCCCCCGCGTGATTCTCAAACACCGCCCGCGGCGCACGCCATGCCGCAGACCCTGCCGACTCGGGCTTCGTCTGGCCTAGCCAAACGGCCAACCCCTTGTCATCGCACACCCAGCAGGCCAAAACCTCCGGCAAGGTCCGCACGCCCGCACGCGCCAAGTCACGCACCACAGGCAGTTTCTCGAACAGTCCCAACATCCCGTCCATGGGCGTACCGACTTTTTTTGCCCGCCCTACCAGCAACCAGTCATGCGCCCCCGTCTGCCAAACCTGAACGCTGGCAAACACTCGGGTGAACGTTCGTGCGATCGACGCAAAACGCCCCAATGACAGCGCGCGCGCATCCAGATGCAAGGCCGCCACCCCGTCCGCCGACAACGCCTCGCGGCAGCGCTTGAAAAGCCCACGGCCATACGCGCCGCGCGTGCCGCGCATCCATACCGGCTCGGGTGCGAGAAACACCAGGTCATAGCCCTCTTTCGGCGAGAGCGTCGCGCCCCGGCGCACCGTTCCGCTCGCGCCATCCTCGCCTCCCGCCACATGGCCGTCGGCCGCCAGCGCAAGCTTTACGACCGCAGCATCCGACCCCGCATACGCCACATTCGTGATTCCGGCCCGCACAAAAAAGGGCAGATAGAGTCCAGCCTCAGGCCCGAACACGGCAACTTTCCGGCACGACGGTTGCACCAAGAGAGGAATGTACCCCGTCAACGTGCGAGCCGTGTGGAACCGGTTGCCGAACAAAACCGGTCGGCCGTCCAATGCAAACACGAACTGATAATCGGGGTCTTCGTAGGCCGTCACCGTGTGGTGGCGCGAGTGGTGGACGAAAACGGGATTCCCCTGCGCGAATCCGCTATCCCGGTGAACAAGCCGGCTATAGACACCGTCCGTCAGGACCGATGCCCGCTCGCGTGGGTTCAAAGCCACCACCAAGCCGATGACCACCGCAAACGGGACCGACGAGAGAAAGCCCCTCAGCATGACCAGCGACGCCAGCGCCCCAAACCACAACGCCGCCATCCGCATCGTCCCCTCTACGCCCAGCCACGGCACCAGCGCTCCGGCCGCAAAACCGTATCCGGCCGAAGCCGGCAAAACGCCTAACAGCACAACCAGCGTCAGTTGCTGCCCGCCCCCGTGAGGGCGCGGAGCCGCGCATGAACGTACGGCCGCCAACGCGGCGCGCACCGCCACCCCGACCAACACCGACGGCACCAGAAAGAAGAACGCCGCGGTCTTCCCCAACGCCAAGCCATACTGGAGGAAGGAACGGGAAAGGTCGTTCAGGAGGCGCTGCCACCCGCCGGTGACCCCGGCAACCGCCGCAAGTTGAAACACCAGCCAGCCCCCCAAAAGCAGAAACGCAAGACGCAACAGCACCGCCGGCTGTTTGAACTTGCGGCACGGCCAACCGGCCAAGAAATATCCGGCGGCCACTCCCATCGTCACCGCACAGACACACGCCGCCACGCTGTAGACGGTACGCCCCGTCACCGCATCCAACACGCGTTGCCAGACTGCCAGCAACGCGCCGAACATCAGGCTGCCCGCGACACACACGGCCACACGCACAGCCGTTCGATCCATCCATTTCGTCATAACCCGCAAACCGCCTTTTTCTCAAACCGCCGTCACACGCCGGCGCCTTCCTTCATCCTCATCCGCTGATAGGGAAGGTCGATGCCCTCCTCCTCGAACCGCGCTTTAATGTCTTTCATCAGCGAGGTTCGCGTCGCCTTCATCTCCGTCCGGTCCGTCCACACTGCCAGCAGAAACTCCATCGACGACTCCCCGAAACCCTTGAACACGATCAAGGGCTCGGGCTCGTTGAAACACGAGGGGTTCGCGATCACCACGTCGCGGAAAATCCGCATGACGAGGGCGGCATCTTCTTTGTAGGCCACGGCGATGTCGATGTCCAAACGCCGGATCGGATATCGGGTGTAATTGATCAGCTTCGATTTGGCCAGCATCTCATTCGGAATACGCACCATGCTGTTGTCGAACGTGCGGATGTACGTGGAGAGCAACTCGACGCTGTGCACGTACCCCGATGACCCGTCCACCTCGATCCAGTCCCCCGCTTTGAACGGCCGCTCCACCACAAGGAAAAGCCCGCTGATCAGATTCGAAAGGCTGGTCTGCGAGGCAAAACCGATCGCGACCCCCGCCACCCCGGCGGCACCCAGCACCGCCGTTATATCGACACCCGCGCCGCGGATCAGCGAGACGACAAACAGCACGACAAGCAAAAACTTGACCGTTTTCGAAATAGCCCGAGCCTTATCCGTGCCCAGCCGGCGCGCCAGACCGTTATAGAGTCGGCGCGCCAAGAACGACGAGACCCACAGGCCGAAAATCAGCCATGCGCAGATGCCGAGGAACGGCAGCACATAATCGAGCAGCATCGTGTTAAGCTTTGTGACATCCGCTTTCATGACGAGGCACCCGCTTTAAAATTGTGATTTGAAGATGGCACTGGCGATCACACGGGCCGTCAAACCTGACGCAGGAGCCTCACGCGGCCCGGAAACCAGCCGCGACGCTTTGGCCGGCTCCGGCGCGGTCCGCCCGAACGCCAGTGACGCGGGAAGAACATGGCTCGTGTACCCCAGACGACACTCGTTCGTCCACAATTTGCCGTCCGCTGTCTGATACACGCTCATGTGCCGCACGCTCAGCAGCAGTTGTGCAAACGCCAGCGTCTCATGCGTGTTGTTTTCCAACGAGATCGGACATATCGCGCGGCCCTCGACATCCGTGAGTTCGGCCACCTCCTGGCGCGCCCGTGTGGTTAAGGCATAGCCGATCTCGCCCTCTTCCGCCGGATGGCCGAACCAGGTCTTCGACAACACGTGCGTCGGAAACTCGCACAGCGTCACAGGAGCGGGCAGGCCAACCTGCACCCGCAGCCACACCGGTATGGTCACGTAGAAACGCCCTGTGTGGCGCGGCGCAATCTCGATGCGCGCCTCTGGCCGGCTCACGACCGGACGATCCGGCAGCACGGGCACGAGCTGCACGTCTGGCGTCTCTGAAGGAGTGACAAAGCGCTGCCATTCCGACGGGTCCGGCTCAGAATCGGTCGCGTGCAACTCTTCGAACAGGCTCTCCGTCACATGCCGGGCGGCGACCAGCCAGCCTTGGCTGTTGCGCTTCAACCACAACCGCAGCTGAGCCGCCGCACAGAGATAGGTCTTGCCCTCAACGCACGCGTGTCTGACCCACAAGGAATTCATGCCGCCAGTATACCAAGCGTCGTGAGAACGGCCAACCCTTCGTTTCAGCTCCGCACGCCGCCGCGCGCACTGAACAGGCGCGCCGACAGGGAGTCCGCACAACGTCCCACCACCCCTTTTCGCCGCATGACGGCCTCCACCGCCCGTGCGCCCAAAGCCCGTCGCGCGGGGCCATCTGCCACGAGCCGCTCGATCTCGCGCTCCAGCGCCTCGGCATCCGGCACCTGCAGCAGGGCTTCCGCATCCAGCAGGTCCGACATCACCGGACGGAAGTTCTCGGTGTTCGGCCCCACCAGTGTCGCCGCCCCGCACAAGCACGGCTCGATCATGTTCTGCGCGCCATGCTCGCACAGGCTCTTCCCCACAAACACGATATCCGCGTTCCCGTAAAACCCCATCAGTTCACCCGTCGTATCCCCGACAATCACCGCGGCCGCCTGGCTTGGGTCTCGGGCAACGGGGCTTCCCGCATTCTCAATTTCCCGGCTTTTCCGCACGCACGCGAGCCCCTTCCGCTCGATTTCCGACTGAACCGCATCCGCCTTCTCGAAATGCCGCGGCACAAGCACCAGCCGCACATCGCGATACCGCTGGCACAGCCGCTGATAGAGGGCGATCAGCACCGCATCTTCACCGGGCCACGTTGACCCGCCCAGCAAGACCACGCGCTCTGGTCCACAGTCGTGCCGCGCCAGGAACTCCGCGACATCACGCTCTTTATCCGGATTGCGATTGGCCACATCGAACTTGAAACTGCCCGTCACCGTTATCTTTTCGGGATCGGCGCCGGCATCCGCCAGCCGCCGCTTATCGCTCTCGGACTGCGCCATGATCCTGTCGAACATCCGCAAGGTCGGGCCGAACCAGTAGCGCAGACGTCGGTAGCCCGGCGCGGAGCGGTCCGACACGCGCGCGTTGACCAGGAAGAGCGGCACGCCCCGCCGGTGGCAAGCGCGGATGAGGTTCGGCCAGATCTCCGACTCCGTCAGGATGAGCGCTTTCGGGCGCACTGCTTCCACCGCCCGTTTTACACACGCCGGGAAATCGAGCGGATTATAGATGAGGACATCGCCGGGCCCGAGCTGTTTACCGGCCTCAATCCAGCCCGTCGAACTTGTGGTGCTGAACACGAAGCGCAAACCCGGCACGCGTTCACGCAGCGCACGCATCACCTGGCCCGCGACATACACTTCGCCCACGCTCACCGCATGGATCCAGACGGCGCCGCCCATGCGCCGCAAGCGCTCGCCCACGTCGTCGGGATAGCGTCCGAACCGGTCGCCAAAACGGTTCCGATATCCGCCACGCCTCTTCATCCTGAGCAAGAACTGAGGCATCATCGCCACGTAGGCGATCGCGAAAAAAAGATTGTAAAACACCCACCGCATTTCAGATTCCATCCCCGCTCATCATGTTCCGCCCCAGACTGCGCCCGTTTCAGCCTGCCGCTCCATCGAATGCCCTGTGGGCAGCCAATCGTCACGCGTTTCCGATGGCGGTAAGTGTAGGTGCGCAGGAAGGAGGCTGTCAATGCGATTCCCCAGAGATTATATCACGCAAGAACCATAAATTGCGGTTGCGCGTGTGAACGCAAACCTGTAACTTTAAACCGTCATCCGCTACAAGGAGAGTCTTATGAGACAGGCGTTCTTTTTCGGCCTTCTATGGGCCGCAGCAGCAGCCGCGGCCGACATACAAACGGTGCGGGCCGCCGATCCCCGAAACATCGCCAACGGCATGCGCATCCCCTGCGAAAACTATGCCGACCAACCCTATGTGGTGGTCACTTCCAACGGCACCTGGGTGTGTACGCTCACGACCGGCAAGGGACTGGAAGGACAGCAGGGACAGCACGTGGTCGCAACGGTCAGCAAAGACCAGGGGAAGACGTGGTCAGCGCTGATCGCGATCGAACCCGACGACGGCCCCGAGGCGTCGTGGGTGACGCCGCTCATCACGCCGTATGGGCGCATCTATGCCTTTTACACCTACAACGGCGACGGCGTCGTGACCTTGCCCAATTCGGACAAGCGCGTGCGCGCCGACACGCACGGCTGGTACGCCTTTCGCTATTCGGACGACGGCGGCGAAACGTGGTCCGCACAACGTTACCGCATCCCGCTCCGCGTGACCGACGTCGACCGCGGCAACCCGTGGCGCGGCGAGGTGTGTCACTTCTGGGGCATCGACAAGCCCAAGGTCAAAGACGGCAAGGTCTATTTCGCCTTCACCAAACTCGGCAAATTCTTCATGCTTGAAGGCGAAGGCTGGGTGGTGGAATCGGATAATCTGTTGACCGAGCGGGACCCCGACAAACTCGCTTTCAAACTGCTGCCCGATGGCGAGAAAGGGATCCGCAACCCTGAACTCGGCAGCGTGCAGGAGGAGCACAATCTGGTCCCGCTCTCAAACAGCGGACTCTTCTGCGTGTTCCGGCTGGAAAGCGGCACGCCCGGCCAGAGCTACAGCCGCGACAACGGCGTCACCTGGTCTCTTCCCGAGCCGATGACCTATGGCCCAAGCCAGCGCATGTTTAAAACGCCGCGCGCCTGCCCTAAACTCTTTATGACCTCGGAGGGCAAGTATCTTTTCTGGTATCACCACCACGGCGGCAAACGGTGGACTGGACGTAATCCGGCTTTCCTCGCGGGAGGCGTCTTGAAAGACGGCAGCATCCGCTGGTCCGAGCCCGAGATCGTGCTGTTCGATCCCAACCCCGCGATCCGCATGAGCTATCCGGATCTCATTGAACAAGACGGCGCGTTCTGGATCACGGAGACGCAGAAGACTGTCGCGCGGGCGCACCCGGTTGACCGCTCACTTCTCGACGGACTGTGGGGGCAGGCCGAGGCCACCAACGTCTGTCAAAAGGGCCTGCTCCTTGAAAAGGCGAACAGCGGCGACGCGCCCTCTCGGCCCGCCGTGCCGCAGGGCTTCGGCGACCTCTCGTTCGGGGGGCTGACGGTTGAACTGTGGTTGAAACTCGATGCCGTAACGCCGGGGCAGACCCTCTTCAGCACGATGGGAACCGATGGCCAGGGCGTGCGGGTGATGACTGCCGAAATCGCAGGCCAGCCGACTTTGGAGATCGAACTGTGCGACGGCGGGCGCGTGGCCTCGTGGCACACGGATCCGGGCGTCGTGCAATCCGGAAAACTGCACCATGTGGTGTTCGTGTGCGATTTTTCGGCGGCGGTTCTGGCGGTGATCGCCGACGGCGTGTTCTGCGACGGCGGCGCGATGCGGCAATATGGCTGGGGCCGCATGCCTCTGGATTTGGGCGAAGTCAAGGGTGCGTATCACGCGCTGCTGGCACCTTCGGTGAAGGGTCTGCGCCTCTATAACCGGGCGCTGCGCACCTCCGAAGCGGTCGGCAACTTCCGTGCGGGCGCGTTGTGAGGCCGGCGGACACAACCATTCTGAAAGGGAACGATATGCGCGGTTTGAATCTTCTGATCACGGGAAGCGTGTTGCTGGCGACGAGCGGTTTTGCGCTCACGCCGGATGCTCTGATGTGCGAGTTGCTGGCAAAGCCCGGCCTTGTCGCCGTTACCGACGCGACACCGGACTTTTCCTGGTGTTTCAAAGAGGGACTGCCCGGCGATTTCCAGACGGCGTATCAGATCCAAGTGGCCTCGACGACGGAACGCTTCAAAACAGAAAACCCCGACCTGTGGGACTCCGGCAGAGTCGAGTCGGACCAGTCGCTTTTCATTTCCTATGCAGGCTCCCCGCTGCCGACAGGCGCCAACGTGAACTGGCGCGTCCGCGTGTGGAACCGCAAAAAAAAACCGGGCCCGTGGTCCCAGATCGTCGCTTTCGCCACCGCAGAAAAGTTGGGCGGCGATGCGGCGTTGCGCTATCCGCAGATCCAGAAACAGGTGAAGCCTGTTCTGGTCGTGACCAACAGTCAGGGGCGCGTGTTTGTTGATTTCGGCAAGGCGGCGTTCGGCTGGGTCGAGCTGCTGCCGCCCCGCGACATGATGCGGGGCGGGCCGTTCACGGTACATCTCGGCGAGAAGGCGTCCGGTCACAGCGTCGACGCCCAGCCGGGCGGCTCGATCCGGTATGCCAAAGTGAACGGGGCGCTGACGAAGCCCGGCATCTATCGCGTGCCGCTGAACGCCGACAAAAGAAACACCGGCGGCGACGCCGTGCGGCTGCCCCAGGACTTCGGGACCCTCGACCTGATCGTGGCC
>CAYZQL010000107.1:0-13059 GCA_964480555.1 uncultured Lentisphaeraceae bacterium
GACACGGCGGGCATGCGCCACAAGCACCGCATCGACAACGCGGTCGAGCGCTTCAGCCTGTTCCGCGCCGAGGAGAGCATCAAAGACGCCGACGTGGTGGTGCTGATGCTCGACCCCGAGCTGGGTCCGACGGTGCAGGACAAGCACATCGCGGCGCTGATCCAGGAAAACCGGAAGGGGTGCGTGCTGCTGATGAACAAGTGGGACCTCGCCATGGAGAAAGGCATGACCCAGACGCAGTCCGAGCCGGTCTTGCGGCAGGTCATGCCCTTCATGAGCTACTGCCCGCTGCTTTTCATTTCCGCCGTGACCGGGCTCAACGTGCGCAAGAGCATCGAGGTGATCGACGCGGTGGCCGCGCAGACGCGCGTGACCCTGCCGACCGGCATGCTCAACCGGACGCTGATCGAAGCCATGCGGCGCGTGGTGGCGCCGGCCAAGAACGGCCACCGGCTGCGCGTTTACTACGCGGTGCAGGTCGGCACCGCGCCGGTCTCGATCCGCATGTTCGTCAACGACCCCAAGCTGGCGACCAAGCAGTACACGGATTTCATGACCCGCACGCTGCGCGAGCGCTTCGGGCTCGAGGGGGCGCCGGTGGTGATCCTGTACCGCGCCCGCACGCGGCCGGAGACGGGCACCCGAGCGGCGACAACGCGGAAGGGTGTCAAGACGGCTCACAAGAAGGTGGTGGAGGAGGCCGATCCGGAAGGGGCGTTTGACGCCGAGATCGACTGATGCGCAGAGAGTGATCGCGCCATGCTTCGAAAGATATCCATACAGTGGTGGCGCTTCTGGATGGCGGGAGAGGGACTTTCCATCAAGACCGGGCGTGCGCTGGTCTTGTGCGCGCTGACGGGGCTGCTGGGCGGTCTGGCGGCGGCAGGTTTCTACTGGCTGCTGGAGACGGGGCGCTATCTGCTGATGGAGTCTCTGGCGCACCATTCGCCCACGCTGGCGGCGGGCGAAGTCGCGCTCTATCCGATGACGCATCAGGCTCCGTTGCGCTGGGTGCTCCTGGTGTTGCCGGCATTGGGAGGTTGGGCCGCGGCGCTGCTGGTCGCGTGGTTCGCGCCCTCTGCGGGCGGACACGGCACGGATGCAGCGATCCACGCCTACCACCGCAACGAGGGACGCATTCCCTTTGCGGTGATTCCGGTCAAGGCGCTGGCCTCGTCGCTTGTGATCGGTTCGGGCGGTTCGGCCGGGTGTGAGGGGCCTGTGACGCAGATCGGCGCGGGGTGCGGCTCCGCCCTGGCAGGGCTGTTCAAGCTGGATACGGCAGAGCGGCGGATCCTGATGGCGGCAGGGCTTGCGGCAGGGGTCGGCGCCATATTCAGGGCGCCGCTGGCGGGAGCGCTCTTTGCGGCCGAGATCTTTTACAGCGGCCTGGACATCGAGTATGAGGTGATGATCCCGTCGCTTGTGGCCTCGACGGTCGCGTACACCGTTTTCGCGCTTTTCTTCGGGTGGCAGCCGCTCTTTGTGATGACCCCCTACAATTTTGACGATCCGCTGAAACTGCTGCCGTATCTGATTCTCGCTCTGGTGGTGGCGCTGGGCGCGAAGTTCTACATCCAGGTGTTCCGCCGTACAGAGGCTTTTTGCCGCAGATGGCAAGTGCCGGTGTGGGTCAAGCCGGGAATCGGCGGATTGCTGACGGGGGGCATCGGGTTTTTCCTGCCGGAGGTGCTGGGGTCTGGGTACGGTTTGATTCAGCAGGCGCTGGCAGAGGGGAGCCCGCTGGCAGAGAGGTTCGGGACGTTATCTCTCGCCATGCTGTGGCTGATCTTTTTCGGCAAGATCCTTGCGACCTCCTTCACGGTGGGCAGCGGCGGCAGCGGCGGGGTGTTCGGCCCCGCGCTGGTGGCGGGCTCCGCGCTGGGGGCGGCGACGGGGCTCACGCTGATGAAAATCTTTCCGGGCATGGACTTGCATCCGGGCGCGTTTGCGATGGTGGGGATGGCGGGTTTTTTGGCGGCGTCGGTGCGCGTGCCGATCGCGGCGATCATCATGGTGAGCGAAATCACGGGCAACCACACGCTGCTGCTTCCGACCATGTGGGTGTGCGGAATCACCTATTGGCTCGGCAACGGGTGGACGCTTTACCGCAGCCAGGTGAGGACGCGGGACTGTTCGCCTGCGCACAGCCGATGAGCGCGCAGGCCATGTGGGCAACGCCGCGTCAGGGGCATTTGTTTTGTAAGGGGTGAAGGTATGCGATGTTTGGTGATCGACAGGTCTTCTGGCCGTCCGGGAATGGCCGTTTTTAAAGAGGGCGTGCTGGTCTGCGAGCGCGAATGGGAGGGCGAACCGTCGCGCGCACCGGTCTGGATCGCGGAGATGGCGCAGTCGCTTGCGGCGCATGGGATCGCCGTTGCCGAGATCGGGCAGTTCGTCTGCGGGCTGGGGCCGGGCTCCTTTTCGGGTATCCGGGCGAGCCTTTCGGTTGTGCAGGGCATGGCTTTGCCGGGGCGCCGTCCGGTCTACGGCGTGGCCAGTGCGGCGGCGCTGGCGCTGGCGCAGGCCGGTTGCCCGGAATGTGTGACGGTGGTCGGGGACGCGCGGCGCGACCGGCTGTGGAGCGTCACCTACCGGGTCGACCCCGCCACGCGCGGCGTGCGGCGATACGACGGGCGCGTGCCGACGCACACGGCGGACGATTTTCTGCTGACGCCGAGTGCGGCGCTGGCGGCAGCAGTGCCCGGGGACACGCGGATCGTGACGTCCGACTGGGAGCGGCTGGGCGCGGTCTTGCGGGACGCCTTTTCCGAGGAGCGGCTGGTGGCGCGGGCGGTCTTCCCGAAAGCCGCCGACGTGGGACGTCTGGCGCTGGCCGAACCGCAGGCCTGCGTGCTCGAGCCGCTTCCCGTCTACCTGCATCCGGCCGTGGCGGCCGTTGCAACTGAAAAGGCACGATCATAAGGCATAAGCGGAGGCGTGCCGTCGGACGGTTCGTGTGTTTGTTGTTGAACGAGCCTATTGAGAATCCGTGCGGCCGGCGGTGAATAATAAAGCCATGACGGTCTCCAATCTGGTTGCTGTGAGCCAGGTGGGGGCGGGAAGGTGTGCGGATGCGAGTTGGCTGTCGGGGGTGTTGAGGGGGACGGCCCTACGCGTGCTGATCGGGCGCGGGCGGAAATGAACGGGGCATCAAAGGTGAAATTGCTGGAAGGGGCGGGAAAAAATGAGAGAAGAAATAACAGCGGCCATGTTGGTTGCGGCTGCGTTTGCGAGCGCGGACGCGGTGGCGCGGGGCGGGGGGAACCTCGCACCGAACCCGGGGTTTGAGGAACCGTTGACGAAACCGGATTTCCGATGGGCTGCCTACGCCCGGTGCACGGTCGAGCGCACGGACGAGACCGCTTGCGAGGGCGCGTATTCGGTCTGTATCCGGTGTGCCGGGCCAGAACAGCTGCACCATGGATCAGCCGGAGGGCTGGTGCCGGTCAAGACCAACACCGTCTATACGATCTCCTGCCGCGTCAAGACGGAGAACGCCTCGGCGAAACTGGGCGTGCGGTTCTTCAACGGAGATAAGAAGGCATTTGGGGGGGACGCGATGCCCCAGGCGGCGCAAGGTGTTTGCGACTGGACGTGGGAGGGGATCACGGTGAACTCCGGCAACGCGTGTTTCTTCAGCCCCTATTTCATGGTGTGTGGCCGAGGCGGGACGGCTTGGTTTGACGACTACCGGATTGTGGAAGGCCGGGGCACGAATCGGGTGAATCTTCTTCCGAACAGCAGCTTTAACAAATGCACCACGCCCGGGTATCCCGATTTCTGGAGCGTCATGCCCCAGAACGTCCTGGATGTGCCCGACTGGGAAACCGGCAATTACTACGGTGTCTCCGGGAACGAGACGTCCCCAGTCATCGGGACGAAGGTTGTCTTTTTGCGTTCCCCCGGCGCCAAGGGACTGATGGCGTATCAAGTCAAGCTTCTGGCCGGGCAGCCCTATTTCTTTTCCGCTTATATGAAGGCCGACCGCGATGATTTCGAGGTGTCCCTGTCCGGAGAAAAATTCCGGGTGTCGCGCGAGTGGAAACGCTATTCTTTTTCACGGGGCTGTGCGGAGCGTCTCCCTCCGCACCTGATCTTTGGGACGGCGGGCGCGGCGGGCACGCTCTTCATCGCCGCGCCGATGATCGAGGCTTCGGAAACACTCGACGAATGGACCCCGTCGTCTGTTGAGTCCGATGCGCATTGGCTGCCCGCGAAAGTCGACCGGCTGGAGGAGAACACCGCCTGTCTGGACACGACCGCATGGCGCAAGCCCGGAGAAGCGACGCTGCCCTCGCCGCCCTCGCCCGCCGCGGGCGCGGCGATCAAATTCCTGTCACCGAGAATTGTGGGCCAGACATTTTTCACGGCGCTGGCGTTCGATAAACCGGAAACGAACGCCTATGTCGCCGAGTTGACTTTTAAAGGCGTGTCGGTCAAGAAAGCCGTCAAGCCGGCGGCCGCGCGGATTCCGCTGATGTTCGAGCTGCCGTCGCCGCCCGGCCCGGACGATGAGGTGGCCTTGCGTGTGGTTCTCGAGGGAGACGGGAAAGAGCAGGCCGTCTTCAGACGTCGGGTGATGCACCTCACGGCCAAGGATCCTTCCGCCGAGTTGCAAATCCTCGCGGAGTACAACTGGTATCCGGAAAACACGAGACGGGCGGCGGTTAAGGTCAGCTCGTTCCTCTCCGGTCCGCACCGGGTGACGGTGTCGCTGGACGGTGCAGAGGTGAAGGTGCTGGACTTCCCTGGTGCCGGTGTGCGGACGTTCTGGCTGAAGGTGAAAAAACTTTCGGGTCCGCGGCACCGCCTGTTGGCCGAGGCAAAGTCGGACGGGCAGGTTGCCTCGTATGCGGAGGACGACCTGCGGCTGCTTCCGGCCGTGAAGGGTTCGACGACGCGGGTCAACCGGTTCACGCGTGTGCTTGAAAAAGACGGGGAGCCGCTCCTGCCGATTCTGTTTCATCCGATCGCCCACCGCCCTTTGAAGGCGTGGACGCTGCCGATGCTGAAGAGGGACGGCTACAACGGGCTCTGCCCGATTCTGCCTATGGGGCGTGTTGCGAGGTCGATGGAGGCGACGGACAAGCTGCTTCAGGATGCCGCCGCGAATCAGCTCGCCGTGCTGGTCTGGATGAACGGCTACAACAAGGCGGGAGCGCCCTATACGAACATGGTCGAACTGCTTGACGACCAGCGTGAGATGGGATCGGCCTTCGCGGAATACCCCGGCATTATCGGCTGTTATTTGACGGATGAGCCCTCTCCGGGGACGTGGGAGGGCGTTTACAAGTTTAAGGAGAGCGACCTCTTGCGGATGGCGGAGGTCTCTCGGTCGGTCGATCCGCACCGGCCCACGACGGTGAACTACTTTGCCAGCGGTTATACGCCGGGGCGGCCCGCTTACGGCGGTTTTGCGGCCATGGATTTCATGAGCTTCGACAGTTACCCGCACCTCGACCACGGATGCCGTCCGGTGGATCCGATGGAGGACTTCATGAGGGACACACTCAAATACAACGACAGCATGGGTCCGATCGGTTATCCGGTCTTCTGCTGGCTCGAGAGCTACGGTTACGGGGATGCCTACCGGCTGCCGACTCCGGACGAAGTCGAGAACATGGTCTGGACCGCGCTGATCGGCGGGACCCGCGGGCTCCAGTATTTCATCGACTATCCGGCCAGCGTTCCGCTGATCAAACGGATGCGGGCGGTTCATGGGAAAGTGAGGGCCGTGACGCCCGTTCTGGTGGATCCCCGGACTGAGAGCGTGACCGTCCACGAGGGATATGTCCATGCGGCCGCTTATCGATTAAAAGGGAAGACGTGTGTGATTGTCGCGAATACGGCGGCGCTCCGGAGGGGACTGCTCAAAATCCCCGGAGTCGGGGATTTGTCGCTTGCGCCTCTGCAGTCGGGTGTCTACAGGCTAGAGGGGAAAAGATTGGAGGAAATCAAAGAGCAGCAGGATCTGCCATGCGTTGCTGTCGCGCCGTGAGTCTTGCCTCGCTCCTGTTTTTGCGATAACCTTACGAATCATATCCATATCGAGTGAGGGGGACCATGAAGATTGTGACGTATGTCGGTTGCTACACAGATGAGAAAAAAGAGGGAATCCATATTTTCGAGACGGACACCGAGGCGGGAACCTTCAGGCCCATCGGTCTCGTGAGCGGCATCGAGAACGCGATTTACCTCTCGCTCAACAAAGCGAAAACCCTGCTTTACGCGGCCCAGGGCATGCCCGAATATGGCGCGCCCTCCCAGAACGGCACGGTCGCGGCGTATACGGTCAAGGGAGACACACTCTTGCCGCTCAACCATAAGCCGGTCGGCGTGACCGTGCCCTGTTATGTCGCGCTCGACCCGGCCGAGAGGGCGCTCGTCTTCGCCGAATACACCAACGCGGTCGCGGGGGTCTTTGAGCTGAGCGCGGACGGGCGCATTGCCGACACGCCGCCGGTGACGGTTCAACACGCCGGGAGCGGGCCGGACAAGAAGCGCCAGGAGAAGGCGCACGCCCACTGCGCCGAGGTCACGCCGGACGGCAAGCACCTCTGTGTGGTCGACCTCGGCATCGACCGCGTCAAGGTCTACGATTTTCCCGGCCGCGCCTCCGGCCTCAAGGAGAAGGCGTCGCTGACTTTTGCCAGCGCGGGTGGGGCGGGGCCGCGCCACATCCTTTTCCATCCGAACCGGCGGCTCGCCTTCCTGCTGCACGAGCTGAACAACACCCTTTCGTCTTTCATTTACACGGGCGACGCCTTTGTCCACGTGCAGACGCTCACCATGCTGCCGCCGGATTTCCGCGAGTACAGCAAGGCCTCCGCCGTCAAGCTCTCGGCGGACGGGCGACGGCTGTTCGGGTCGAACCGCGGTCACGACAGCATCGCGGCGTACGACCTTGACCCCGACACCGGAAAGATGACGCTGCTTGCCATCTCGAAGCTCGTGGGGAAATCCCCCCGCGATTTTGAATTCATGCCCGGCGAGAAATTCGTGCTGCTCGGGCACGAGAACTCGAACGAACTGTATTCGTACGCCTACGACGCCCAGGCGGGGACCTTCTCGCCCGCGCACGGCCCCTATGCGCTTTACCGGCCCGTCTACGTCAAGTTCGGCGCGGCGCGGGGATCGTGACGCGAATGACGCGCGCGATGGGCCGAAGCGGGGATTGGAAAGGGAACGATGAGTAAAGGATCGGGATGGCTGGCGGCTTTGGCTTGCGCCGGGCTGGGGATGATGGCGTCCGGCGTGTGCGCGGGGGATGCGTTGGACGAGGGGTTTGCCGCGCCGCCGGATTCGGCCAAGCCGCAGACGTGGTGGCACTGGGCTGACGGCAACATCGGCAAGGAGGGGATCACTGCGGAGCTGGAGGCGATGCGGCGCATCGGCCTGGGCGGGGCGCACCTGTTCACGGTCGGAGGCTACCCGCCCATTCCAAACCCCAAGGTGCCCTGCCTCAGCCCCGAGTGGCACGCGATGGTGCGGCACGCGGCGGCGGAGTGCGAA
Source organism: uncultured Lentisphaeraceae bacterium (assembly GCA_964480555.1). GTDB lineage: Bacteria > Verrucomicrobiota > Kiritimatiellia > RFP12 > UBA1067 > CAYZQL01. The sequence continues at coordinate 7,516 of CAYZQL010000107.1, forward strand.
CGGCTCGGGCTCGCCCTCACGGCGCAAAACTGCGCGGGCTGGTCCACGGCGGGCGGGCCGTGGATCACGCCGGACCGGGCGATGTTCCATGTGGTCTGCGAGCGGCAATCCGTGACCAACGGGGGCACGGTGAAGCTGGCGGCGCCGCCGTCGTGGCCCGCGACGGGGAATACCTATTACCGCGACATCGCGGTGCTGGCCTTTCCGACACCGGCCGCGCATCGCGGGCCGGCGGTTCTGCCTGCGCCGAAGGTGACGGCCGGGTTCGGGGAGGGCACTGATCCGGGCGTGCTCAACCGGAGCGCGGCCGAGGCCAAGAAGTCCGAGAGCGCCGTGTGCGGCGTGACGTCAAACCGGTCGGGCTGGGTGCAGTTCGAGTTTCCTGAAGCGGTCACCTGCCGTTCCGTTCTGATCCTTGGAGGGTCGCGCGAATGCGTCGAGCCGGATGAGCACCGGCCGGCCGTGTGGGCGAGCGAGGATGGCCAGGCGTTCCGCAAGGTGGCGCAGCTTGCGACCTTCGTCTGCGTCTACAACTGCGCGGAGGACGGCGTGACGCACGCGATCCCCGCGACGCGGGCCCGGTTCATGCGGCTCGTCTGGGACGACCCGGTCAAGGTCAGCCTGAAACGCGTGGCGTGGGGCGGCGAGCCCGTGATCACCGCGCACAAGGCGCAGGTGGGCGACGAGGGACGGACGATGGTGTCGGAGCCGGAGTTGCCGGACGAGGCGGGCGTGGCCGTCGATCCGGCGCAGCTCAGGGAGCTCTCGGATCAGCTCGACGCGCAGGGCAATCTCGCGTGGGCTGCGCCTGCCGGGGCGTGGACGGTGCTGCGCGTCGGGTACCGCGGGACCGGCAGGGGCAACGCGCCGGCACCGAGGGAGGCGCACGGGCCGGAGTGCGACAAGTTCAACCGCGAGACGGTCGCGTTCCATTTCGACAACTATATCGGACGCATCCTCGCGGAGGCTAAGGCCGCCAAGAGCAAGGCGATGAAAGGGGTGCTGGTGGACAGCTGGGAGGCGGGCACTCAGAACTGGTCGCCGGTTTTCAGGGACGAGTTCCGCAAGCGGCGCGGTTATGATGTGCTGCCTTACCTGCCCGCCTATGCCGGGTTCATCGTGGGGAGCCGCGAACACACGCGGCGCTACTTGCGCGACGCGCGGCAGACGGGCAGCGACCTGGTCTCCGAGAATTTCTTCGGGACTCTGAAGTCGCTTGGCAACAAACACGGGTTGCAGCTCTATGCCGAGTCCTGCGGAGGAAACGGAGCGGGCGTGATGGTGGCGGACGGCGTGCAGCACTACCTGTATGCCGACATCCCGATGACTGAGGCCGGTCGCCCGATGCGGGAGGCGGTGTCTGCCGCGCACTTGACGGGTAAGCCGATTGTGGCGATGGAGGCGTACACGCAGGGGGGAGGGGCGGACTGGTCCAGCCATCCGGGCAACCTCAAGCCCGGCGGCGACAGCTTCTTTTGCGCGGGCATCAACCGCATCGTCTTTCACACCTACGCGCACAACCCGGAGGTCGACAAACTTGCGCCGGGCCCGGCGTTCTGGAAATACGGGCTGCCGTTCAGCCGCGGCCAGACGTGGTGGGAGCCGGGGCGCGCGTGGATCACCTATCTGTCGCGCTGCCAGTTTCTGCTTCAGCGCGGCAAGGCTGTCGCCGATGTTCTCTGCTTTTACGGCGAGGAGCCGGCCGGGCCGATCCCGAACGTTTTCATCAAGAAGGACCGCAACCCCGACGCCTGGAGGGCCTTGCCCAAAGGGTACGACTTCGACCTGCTGCCCGCGGAGTTTCTGATCAAGGAGCTTTCCGTGCGGCGCGGCCTGCTCGCGGGGCCTGACGGCGCGGCCTACCGCCTGCTGGTTCTGCGCGAATCGGACCGACTGACGCCCGAGGCAGCCGCGAAGATCCGCGCGCTGGTCAAGGCCGGCGCGACGGTTCTGGGGCCGAAGCCGCAGCGCAGCCCGAGCCTCGGCGGCTATCCCCGCTGCGACGAGAAAGTCCGCGCCCTCGGCGACGAGGTGTGGGGCGACTGCGACGGCAAGGCGGTGACGCAGCGCGCTTTCGGCAAGGGGCGCGTGCTCTGGGGCGTGTCGGTGGCGGAAGCGTTGAAACGGATGGACGTGCCTCCGGACTTCGACTACGCGTGCGGCGACGCCAACGCCCACCTGCGTTTCATCCACCGCCGCGACGGCGATGCCGATATCTATTTCGTGGCCAGCCAAGGCCCTGGCCCCGTGGACATTGAGGCCAGCTTCAGAATCGGCGGCCGGCACCCTGAGATCTGGGATCCGGTTTCGGGGCAGACGCGTGACGCGGCGGCGTTTCGCCAGCAGGGCGGGCGGACCGTGCTGCCGCTGCACTTCGAGCAGGGCGGCTCGGTGTTTGTGATCTTCCGAAAGCCCGTCGCCGCCGCTGCGGCCGGTGCGGCGGAAAGCAATGAGCCGGCTCTCAAAGAGGCGCTGGCGCTGCAGGCGCCGTGGACGGTCACGTTCAAAGGCTGGGGCGCGCCGGAGTCGATCGTCTTCGAGAAACTGGAGAGCTGGACGCAGCGTCCGGAGATGGCCATCCGGCACTACTCGGGCACGGCGGTGTACCGCACGGGGTTCGACTGGAGCGCGCCGGTGCCGGGCGTGGCGCTGCTCGATCTCGGGGCCGTGGGCGTCATCGCAGAGGTCTTCCTGAACGGGACGGCGTGCGGCATCGCCTGGACACGGCCATACCGGGTGGACCTCGCGAAGGCGCTGAAGCCGGGGCGCAACGAGCTGGAGATCCGCGTGACCAACACGTGGGCCAACCGGCTCATCGGAGATGAACTTTTGCCCCAAGCGGAACGGAAAACCTGGACCACTTACCACGGTTTCAAAGCCGACACGCCGGTGGGCTGGTTCCGATCCGGTCTGTTGGGGCCCGTGACGGTGCAGGTTGGGGAGGCGACGGCGAAGTAGTCCGCAGGGTGAGGGGCGGGGTGGGGGAGGTTACACGTTGCCTGTGAAGTTATGGACGAAAGGAGGACGTTGGTGAAAAGGCCCGTGTCCATGTATCCGTGTCTCCCGTCTGCAGCCTTCCGCGCACCTGTGTTATGGCCGAACTGCTTGGTAAAGGCCGCTCTGGCTGTCGCGGTGATCGCTTCGGCGATGGCGTCCGGTGCGTCTGGGGAATCCGCGGAGCGCTATGTGTCCCCGCAGGGAAGCGACGACGCCTCGGGCACAAAAGAAGCGCCGTGGCGGACGCTCGCCAAAGCGTGCGAGGAGGCGGTGCCGGGTGAGTCGATCGTTCTGCGCGGGGGCGTCTACCGCGAGACGCTGACGCCCAAACGGTCGGGCGAGCGCGGCAAGCCGATCCGTTTCCTGAGCGCTCCGGGCGAGAAGGCTCTCATCAGCGGCGCGGAGCCGCTTGCCGGCGCGTGGCAGAGTTGCCGGAGCAACGTCTATGCGCTGAAGACGCCCTTGAGATTTACCCAGCTGTTCGTGGACGGGCGGATGATGCCCGAGGCCCGCTGGCCCAACTCGCCGGCCGGCGACCTGATGACCTGCCGGCGTGCGGCGATGGGGAAGGGGACGGGGTACGAGCAGCTTTCGGACACGAACCTGCCTGCGGGGAACTGGACCGGAGGCGTCGTCCTGATGTGGCCGGGCGACCGGTGGGTGAGCGACACCCGCCGCATCGCCGAATACCATCCGGGACAGATGCTGCGGTTCGACCGCACGACCAAGCCCACGCGGCCTGATCCCTACCACGCGATCGACCCTTACGCCCCGCGCGAAGGCAACGGCTACGTGCTGATCGGCAGCCTCGACGGGCTCGACGCTCCGGGCGAATGGTTCCTCGACGAAAAGACGGGCACCGTGTATCTGTGGACACTCGAAGGCGACTCCCCGTCGCGGCACGCGGTTGAGGTCAAACAGCGCGACACCGCCTGCGACTTGCGCAAGCTGAGGTTCATCGAAATCTGCGGGATTGATGTTCTGGGGGCCGCCGTCAACATGGACGGCGCGCAGGGTTGCCGGCTCGAAGCGTGCCGCCTGAGGTACGTCGAGCACTACCGGGACTGCGAGCGGGAAAAGGTGCCGCCGGCCTTGAATGTGGTCACCGGCAAAAACAACGAATGGAGCCGCTGCCTCATCACCTATGCGGCGACCACGGCGCTGCGCGTCGGCGGAGCGAGCAACCGCGTCGTCAACTGCGTGCTGCACGACGCCAACTACCTCGGCACCGGCAGGGGCGGGCTGGACCTCGGCCATTCGGTCGCGGCGCAGGTTCTCCGCTGCACGCTTTTCCGGTCGGGCCGCGACATGGTGGGGCATGGGGGCAGCAAGAAACTCCGCTTCGAATTCAACGATGTTTTCAACGCGAACATGCTGAACAGCGATGCGGCCGCCATCTACTGCTACGGCACCGACGGCGAAGGCGGCATCATCGCCTACAACTGGTTCCACGACAACGTCGGCGACCATACGAGCGGCATCTATCTCGACAATTTCTCAAAAAACTTTTTCGTTCACCACAACGTCGTGTGGAACAGCACGTCGTCCGATATCCACATCAACTGCGACGCGCTCGACCATCTGATCTGCAACAACACGGTCACGCATTCGGTCTTGCCGTTCAGCACCTACACCCATTCGGGCTACACGCCCACGATGAAGGGGACCCGGATCGTCAATAACCTCGTCAACGAAAAGATGAGCCCGAAAGACCCGCGCATGTTCGTGCAGGGCGAGCTGGGCCCGGAGCTGCACCATAACGGCTCGGGGGCCATCGACCGGGACGGCTACCCGTCGCCGGGCTCCAAAGCGGTCGACGCGGGCGTGCTTGTGCCGGGCATCACCGACGGCTTCGAGGGCAAAGCCCCCGAGCTCGGAGCTTACGAATTCGGCGGCCCGCGCTGGACGGCCGGAGCCGACTGGCGCGATCCGGACGCGCCGGCACTTCCCGTGCGGGAGCTGACCTTCACGCAGCAGCCTGAGGTCACCGAAGCGACGATGCTCCGAGACGGCCTGGTTCTGTGGCTCGACGCCCAGGCGCAGGCGACGCTCGACTGCGGCCCGGACGGCGTTCTCCGCGCGTGGCGCGACCGTTCCGCCTCGGGGCTCGCGGCACGGCCCGAGGGCGCGGGCGGCGGAGTGAGGCTCGTTGCGGATGCGCTGGGAGGAAAGCCGGCGGTCCGCTCCAACGGGCGCGCCTCACTGAAGGTGACGGGGCTTCGCCGGGGGCCGGGCGCTGTGACCGCGCTGGTCGTCTCTCAGGCGCCTGACGCATCGGGGTCTTCGTGGGGAAAGCTGATCAAATGTTTCACGGGCGAGGGGCAGACCTGGGTGGCGCCGAACTGGGAGATCATGCGTCCGGGAGGCAAAACCCCGCAGGCGTATCCGCCTCAGGTTTTCAGCGGGCAGCACAAGTCCGCCGTCGTGCTGGCCGACATCACGCTGCTCGCCGCCGCGGCCGATATCGCCGAAGTTCTGGTTTTCGACCGCGCCCTGCGCTTCGATGAGCAGGAGGCGCTGGAGCAGTATCTGAAAACGAAGTGGGGC
>CAYZQL010000108.1:0-12954 GCA_964480555.1 uncultured Lentisphaeraceae bacterium
AAATCCGTCTCGCACACTCCCATGACCAGTTCGCGGATGCCCCGGCTCTTCGCGTAGATCGCGGCGACCAGAAGGAACAGCATGTTGCGGCCATCCACAACCGTGTTGGGACATGCGGCGGCCGCCGCCGTCCCGATCGCCAGGCTGTGGTCCAGCAGCGCATTGGTCGTCACCTGGCTGTACCAGTCCAGGCTGATGACCTTGTGATCTGTCACCGCGAAGTGAGCGGCGATTTTTTTGGCGACTTCGACCTCCACGCCATGTCTCTGCCCGTAATGGAAGGTGATGCAGGCCACGTTTCCCTTACCGTAGTCCTTGACCGCCTGAGCCAGGCATGTCGTGCTGTCCTGCCCGCCTGAAAAAATGACCAGCGCTTGTTTATTCATCACACGTTCCTCTCGCGCACAGAACCTCATCCTGACCGGGACCTCCCCAGTCTCGTGGGCCAGCATGCTCTTATCCCTTCAGCTGTTTGGCCAGCCAGTCGCACGTCCGACGCCACATCTCCGGCGACAGGACATGACCTGTTGCCGGCTCGATGAAGGTGCTGAACTGCCCGGGTGCCCCCGCCGCCTGATACGCCTCCGCGATCCGCTGTATCCCCAGCCGGACTTCGTGAATGGGGGAGCCGCCATCGGTCTCGCCGAAATTCATGTGCAGCGGGCGCGGCGCGATCAAGGCGGCGACGTCCGGCGTATCCCCGTATTGCGAGAGTCCGGGGATAAAATTCGGAAAGCAGTGCAGGAGATGCGTGCGCTGAATCGCCGCATAGGTGGGCATGCAGCAGTTACATACCAGTCCTTTCAGCCGCGGCTCCCACGGACCGACCAACCACGTATGCGTCGACCCCATCGAATGTCCATAGCACCCGATTCGGCGGTGATCCACCTCGGGCCTCTGGCACAGATAATCGATGGCCCGGCGCATGTCCAAAATGTTTTTCCACGCCAGGCACTTTCCCGCCACAACGTAGCGCAGGAACTCGAACCGCTCAAAGTCGCCAGCCTTCAAATGCGGGCTCTGCCGCTCCTCAAAGCACAACGCGTCGGGACACAGCACCACGTATCCTTCGCGCACCAGCGCCACCCCGGTGTGATGCATCGGATTACCGGCCAGCCCGGCGGGCTCCGCCTTGCCCAAATGCCATTCGCCGTTGTGCTGGTGCCAAACCGCAACCGCCGGCGCAGGATGCGCCGCATCGACACCGTCCGGAATCAGCACGAGCGCAGGCACACGTTCGCCCGGCTCGACCTCGTAGTGCACGGCTTCAATCCGATAGCCGTCTTTGCGGACCGTCTCACGCAAACGCGGCTTTAAATTACACGGCTCCGGCCAAGCGCCACCGAGACACGCCAGCAGTTTCGCCCGGAAATCGCTCGCCGTCATAGTTGTCCTCACCTCCGCGCCGGCGGCACCCGCCTCCGCATGGCCCGCAAGAAGAAAAGCCGCGCCGGCAGTCACGTGCGCCATAAATGCACGGCGCCCGATATCATCCGCGCTGGGCAGGTCATTGACACGCATGGCCCCTCCCTCGTTTCAGGTTGATGCCCGCATACCATTGTGAGTCCGGAAGCGCTCGGCGGCCAATGCGGCATACTTCGTGCCCGGCTGACCGAAGTTCACGTACGGATCGATCGAGATCCCTCCGCGAGGCATAAAGCGCCCCCACACTTCGATGTACTTGGGCTCCATCAGCGCCCGCAAGTCCTTAAGGATCACGTTCACACAGTCCTCATGAAAATCGCCGCGGTTGCGGAACCCGAAAAGATAAAGCTTGAGCGACTTGCTCTCCACCATCTTCCGGCCGGGCACATATTGGATGGTGATCGTCGCGAAATCAGGCTGACCCGTCACCGGGCAAAGCGAAGTGAACTCGGGACAAGTGAACGTCACCCAGTAGTCGTTGTCCCGGTGCTTGTTCGCAAATGTTTCCAGCACCGACGGACCGTCGCGGTCGGCGTAGACGGTCTTTTTAGAGCCTAGGCGCGTGACGCCTTTCAGTTCGCTTTTCGTTCGGGGCATAGGGCGCCTCTCCTTGTTTTACCGGTCAAAGACCCTTGTTGCTGCCGGCCCGCTGCCGCTCAGCCAACCGCGCCTTGATCCAACTGTACAGCGTGTCGCCGATCTGGCGGTACCCTTCGGCTGAGGGATGCACCCCGTTATTGAGGCGGGTGACTTGAGTTTGGGTCTGCGAATTGCAGGCCGTGGTGAGCGTCGGATAATTGTGCATACAGTCAAGGTTGAGATTGGCGGGGACAAGGAAAATTCCTTCCGCCTCACGGCCACCATACTTTTCCATCAGCCGCTCGACCACCCGATGTTGATTCCGTTTGAACTGCCAGCGGGTCAACTTGCAAAGGTAATTGGCCCCAAACGCATCCTGAGTCCCGGCCGGCGGCGAGAGCAGCATCACGCCGATTTTCGTCTCGCTGCCAACGCTTCGGATCATCTCTACTAACTGGTCATAATAGGTGAACATCGTATCGACCGTCGCGTCGATGGTCCCGTCATTAGAGCCGAAGATGTCGTTGCATCCCAAAAGGATAGTGACGAAATCAGGGCTTTTGCCTTCGTTGAATTCACGGCAATACCGCGCGAAATCGAGTTTTGCTTTACCCGGAACGTCCGCATAGAGAAACGGGCTGCTGCTCGAATTCCACGCCTTCCAGTCGCCTACAGCCCGTCCCCCCGCGCGGTAGTAGGTCGCAAAGCGTTGTGCCGTCCAACCGCCGTAGCCCTCAATGCGGACAACCGGGTTCTTCTCATTCGGCGCATGTCCCACCAACGTGACACGGGGATTGCCGTTCGTGCAACACAGCGTAAGAAGGCGCTGGGGATACACGGCCGCATGCGTTAGACTGTCACCGATCATCAGTACTGTCACCGGCACATCCTCGCCGGACTTTTCGGGAACGACCTCCAGAACCGATTCGGCCCGGGCAATCAAACCATTCGTCTCGTCGCGGACCTCCACCACAAAAGGGTACTCTCCGACATCTTGCGCCACAGGCACATACGTCCATCGTTCGGTTTGTTGCTTGCCCTTGTCGCAGGTGACGTCGAAAACATAGTTCAAGGGGTTGATTACAAGGCATACGTTATCGAAGTACACATTCATCTCTACGCCCGGAACCGCATAAATGCGCGGAGGCAATACGAGCCGGACCGGACCGGCAAAGGGGTTCGTCTGCAATGCGGAAGACGGTTCAGCCATCACGCGTGGCGCCACCGCCATGAGGGCTGCAAGCGCGACGCCCGCCAACAGCACCGCCAAGCCTCTGTGCCAACCAAACGCTAACCGTTTCTTCATAGACCTTTCCCCTGCCAGCACCCCTCTAAAGACTAGGCCTTCCGCCGACCATACCAGACCCGCCACAAGAACAGGCCTTGGGCGGCCGCGGAGGGCACGCGCGCCTTGCGCGGCGCGCACGAGGCCAACAGCTCACGCACTGCCAAAGGCTCTTCCGCGCCCTCGCCCACTCGCAGGAGGAAGCCTACCATGCTTCGCACCTGCTTATAAAGGAACCCCTCCCCGCTCACACGGAACACGATTTCCTTGCCTTTCTTGCTGACCGTAAAGGCGTAGACGGTGCGCACCGTGGTCGCCACCTCGCGCTGCGGGTTTGCCGTGAAGGACGCGAAATCATGCTTGCCCACAAAATACAGCGCCGCCGCACGCATGGCCGCCACATCGAGCGGACGATACACATGCGCGGTGTAGAGCCGCTTGTCCGGCAGAACCGAGGCATTATTCCAAACGAAATAGCGATATTCCTTGCCGACAGCCGACCGCCGCGCATGGAAGTCCGAACGCGCCGGCGACACGGAGAGGATGCGGATGTCCTGCGGCAACCGCGCGTTCAGTGCGCGACACACCGACTCCGCGTTCAGCCGGCAACAAAGATCCACATGCGCCACCTGCCCCCGCGCGTGAACCCCTTGGTCGGTGCGCCCGCTGCCATGCACTTTCACCGGATGCCCGACAATCTTGCACAAGGCCTCCTCGATCACCTGCTGCACGCTGCTGTGGTGCGGCTGCACCTGCCAGCCCGCATAGGCGGTGCCGTCATACGCGACCGTCAGCTTGAAGCGGCGCGGAGAGCTCTCGGAGGTCGTTGACATAACTCCTCAGACGTATTTCTCGCCGTCCGGCCTGTCGGCGATGCGCCGCAACAGTTTCTTCACCTCTTCGGCGCGCTCCTTGGGACAAATCAGCGTGGCGTTCTCCGACTGAACCACCACCAGACCCCGCACGCCGATCAGGGCGGTCAACCGGTGCTCGGAAACAACGATGTTGTTTTGCGCCTCAATCTGCTCGCAGGAGCCGATCACCACATTTCCGTCGAGATCCGCCGAGAAATGTCCGGCCACCGAAGGCCACGAGCCCACGTCATCCCAGCCAAACGCGCCGCGAGCCATAACGATATTCCGGGCGTGTTCCATCACCGCGTAGTCGATCGAGATCGCGCGCAGCGACGGGTATGCCTGACGCAACAGCGCATCAAGTTCGTCTGCCCCCGTGACGCGGGCCACGTCATCGCTGAGCTGTGCCAGTTCCGGCGCATGTTGGGCAAACGCGTTGCTCATCGTGGAGGTCTTCCAGATGAACATGCCGGCGTTCCAATAGTATTTTCCGCTTTCGACATAGCGCGCCGCCGTATACGCGTCCGGTTTCTCCACAAATCGCTTCGCCTTGTTGAAGAGCGTCACCGTGCGCGTTTCCAGCGCGTCTCCTGCCTCAATGTAGCCAAACCCGGTCGCAGCGTAGTCGGGCTGGATGCCCATCGTGACGATCACCTCATCCCGGCTGGCCACCCGGATGGCGTCGGCCAAGGTCAGCCGAAACGTCTCGACGTCACTCATGAGCTGATCCGCGGTGAGGATGCAGACGATCCCCTCGGGGTCACGCTGCCGCACCCACCCGCACGCCACGGCGATCGCCGGCGCGGTATCGCGCTTGCAGGGCTCCCCAATGATGTTGCCGCGCGGCACGTTCCACGCCGCCGCCGCCGTATCCTCGACCAGCCGATCAGCCGTAATGATGACGATCCGGTCGGGAGGAACCAGTCCCTGCAACCGTTCGACGGCCAGCGACAGGAGCGGTCTTCCGCCAAACAGGGAAATGAACTGTTTAGGACGGGCCTTTGTGCTCAACGGCCAGAACCGTTCGCCGCTCCCGCCCGCCAAGATCACCGCATATGCGTGCTCCATTAAAAAATCCTTCCGCTTTGGGTCGTCAGACCTCTGATTGGGATATCGTACCATATTCTTTGCGCGTTGCAAAAGCGCGCCAAATAATTTTGTAAGGTCGCACCTTTCGCTTGCGCCGCCTGATTGAAACCGCTACGTTTCAGGCATGAAACCTCACCCACATGCGTCCAGAAAGGCCGGTGCTCCGCCCGGCACCGTGGATCGGCTTCTGCTCGCACACTACGGCCCGTACCGTATCCCCAAAAAAGCCCACCTGCTTGATGAACTGCTCTATTTCATGCTCAGCACGCGCACGACCACCCCTGCCTGTGAAACGGCATTCCGCGCATTCAAGCGTCTTTTTCCGCATCACCGGCAGATTCCTGACACGCCGTCCGACAAATTGGCAGCTCCGCTGCGCGGCGTTGGACTCGCCCAAAGGCGCGCCTCCGATATCCAGGCCTCGTGGCGTCTCATCCGCGAACGCTTCGACCGCGTGACCCTCGCGCCCTTGCGCCGCATGCCCGTAGCCGAGGCCGAGGCGTTCCTCGTCTCGCTGCCTGGCATCGGCGTAAAGGTCGCACGCTGCTTTCTGATGTTTGGCCTGCACGCGCCGGTCTTTGCGGTCGACACCCACATCTGGCGCATCTCGCAACGCCTCGGCTGGCTCGCGGACCAAAAAGGGGGTGCGCCTCACCAAAAGGGCGTCGACGCACTCCAAGCGCTTGTTCCCATGACGGATCCCGTGTCGCTCCACGTGAACCTCATTTTTCTCGGACGTGAATTTTGCAACGCGCGCGAGCAGAATTGCCCCGCGTGTCCGCTGCGGGCGGTCTGCCCCTCCGCAAACTGAATTTCCGCTTTGCCTACTTCGCACTGACCCGTTACACTACGCCATCTTGATTTTTAAGGAGACTGGTGATGAAACCCCTTTTTATTGTGCTTTCGGCGCCCTCCGGTGCAGGCAAAACAACGCTGTGCGACCTTTTGCTGCAAAACTATCCGGAAATCTGCTACTCGGTCTCCTGTACCACGCGTAAGCCCCGTATCAACGAAGAAGACGGCGTCGACTACCACTTCCTTTCCTTAGAAACCTTCCAAAAATTCGTTTCAGAGAACCGGTTCCTCGAATATGCGCAGGTCCATGACAACTACTACGGGACGCTGAAAGCCCCCATTTATGAGGTTTTGCGTGAGGGTCAGTGCGTCCTGCTCGATATCGATGTCGCCGGCGCAGAGCAGGTCCGTGACTATGTCGCCGAGTTGCCGGACGGCGATCCGATGAAAGAAGGCTTCATCGACATCTTCATCAACCCGCCCTCCATCGAGGAACTGCTGGCGCGGCTGGAGCATCGGGCAACCGACTCCCAAGCGGTCATCGAGAAACGAATCCGTAACGCGGAAAAGGAAATGGCACGTGCGAACGAGTACATGTATCAGGTGACGAATGACGATCTTCACACCGCCTTCAAGCGGCTGTGCGACATCATCAACGTCAAAGCTGAACTGATCTGACCTGCCCGGACCGCATGGCCGAGCCCGAAGGAGAAGCGAAATATGGCCACGATTCTGCTGGGCGTAACCGGTTCCATCGCCGCCTACAAAGCGTGCGAGCTGACGCGCTTGTTTGTTAAAGACGGCCACACCGTCCACGTCATCATGACGCAGGCAGCCACGCGTTTCGTCGCGCCTCTCACCTTCCGGACGCTTTCGCGCAACCCCGTGTCCGTCGACCTGTTCGACGAGCCGGAGGAGTGGGTTCCCGGCCACATTTCATTCGCCGAGCGCGGCGACGTGCTGGTCATTGCGCCGTGCACCGCCAACGTGATCGCCAAACTCGCCCACGGCCTGGCCGACGATATGCTGACCGCGACCGCGCTCGCCACACGCGCGCCGCTCGTGATCGCTCCGGCGATGAACACCGGCATGTGGGAGAACCCGGTCACGCAGGCGAATCTTGCCGCGCTGACGGCGCGCGGAGCGACCTTTGTGGATGCTGGCATAGGCGATCTCGCCTGCGGCACTTCCGGCAAAGGGCGTATGGCTGATCCGCCGGCGATCATTGAGGCCACGCGAAAACGCTGTACCTTTTGAGCCGGCGCCAGCGTTAACCGCCGGAAATCAATTCTTGATAAACATCATCGTGCCAACCGGTATCTTCGTGTCGTTCACTTTAGTGCCAGGGATCAGCACGCCGGAAATCAGAAAGAAGGTGTCCGGCGAACGCCAACGGTTGCCGCATATCGCGGTGGGCCGACGGCTGTTTGTAATCGGGCCGCCCACCGCATAGCCGACGAGAACTTTTGTCCCGTACGGCAGCTTGAGCACCCCCTCCGCGCCCAGTTGGCTGCCGCGCAGATAGCGTCCGTCCGGATAAACGTAGATGGTCGAGTCCCTGAGCACCTCATCGCCCGCAATGTCTTGGGCTTTGCCGTTGTCTCCAACCACTTGGAACTTCTCTGGCCGGTTGTCCGCCGGAGCATTCACGACCACCTTCGTGCCGACAGGCAACAACTTGAAGTTCGCGAGCTGGTGCCCGCGCTTCTGCTTCCCGTCTGGAAAGATGTAGAGCGTCGTCGGATCGTCATAGGCGTCGCGGGCGATGTCCCAGGCTCCGTGTCCCTTGCCGATCACATTCGAGTCCTGCGCACGCAGCGTGACAACCGCCTGCTTCTGTTGCACCGCACCGTACAGCACCTGTGCAAGATAAGCATCTGCCACAACCAGCCGCCGCGCCTTCACATCGGGGTCCGATGCGGGGCGCGCCTTGAGATTCAGCCTTGCCCGCACGGAGGGCAGGGCGAACATCATGCCGCAGCGTTTTCGCCCGCGATGGCTGCGCTTTTGCCATTTGTTCGGGGCACCGTACGCCACGTGCGAATGCGCCAAAACATGGTGGTCAGCAATTTTGTAAATGTACTTCAATTCCCCGATCAAGGCGGCCAGCGACTGATACTGCGCCGCCGCAAGCGGCTTGTTGTGATACCCGCAGACTTCGATGCCAACCGAGAATTCGTCCACGTTCGCGCGCCCGTTCCACATGCTGCGGCCGGCATGATACGCTTCCCGCCGATGATCGATGATCCGATAGACGCGCCCGGCTTCATCGATGCAGTAGTGACACTCGCCCAGGTCACTCAGTTTCCGCAGCGCGCTCCTCGAAGGGGCCTCGGTCGTATGCAGGATGATCAAAGAGGTCGACTTGCGCACGGGGCGTTCGCGGTTGCGCAGGCTGTAAAAGCTGTTGTCGAACTTGACAACAGCCAAGGCGCTCTGGACGAAGAGCGCCGCTATGAAAAATAAAATGCGCATGGTACCGGCCAATCGATTCAGTCGTTACAGCCGATAAAATCGGCTGTAACGACCGCTTGCAATGCCAACCTACTCCCAATCCGGTCGCCCCACGACAAGGTTTTCGGCCGTCATCGCCGCAGGAATCGGCAGTCCGAGCAGGGCCAGAACCGTGGGCGCCACGTCGCACAGCTTACCCGCCGGCGCGAGTTTAACCCCCACCGCGTCTTTCGCCACATAGATGCACTCGACGTCGTTGAGCGTGTGGCTCGTTTTCACCATGCCGGTCACATAGTCGACCATTTGCTCAGAATTGCCGTGATCCGCCGTGATCAGGACATGCGCGTCAAGCTCGAACAGACGCGGCAGCAACTTCCCGATGCAGGTGTCCACCACCTCGACCGCCTTGCGCGCCGCGTCGAAGTCTCCCGTATGTCCCACCATGTCGCCGTTGGCGAAGTTCACTGCCACAAAGGCATAGGGATTGTTCTCCAGTCGCTTCAGGAGCGCGTCCGTCACCAACAGCGCCTCCATTTCAGGGTGGCTGGCAAACGTCGCAGGATCGAAACGTCCCGGCACGTCCACCTGGTCTTCTCCCGCGTAGGGCTGGGTGGATTTTCCGTTAAAGAAACTGGTCACGTGGCGGAACTTCTGTGTCTCGGCAATGCGGAGTTGCCGCAGCCCCGCCGTGGCGATCACCTCGCCCAGCAGGTTATCCATGCCGCCGTCCCCCCCCATCGCGCCCAACAGGTATTGGGTGAACTCGTCCCAATACCTCGTGAAGCCCAGATAAACAATCTTCGGACGCGCCTTCCGGGCGCCTTTGTAGTCCTCGCAAACGAATGCCTGCGTGAGCTGGATCGCACGGTCCTGTCGATAGTTGAAGTGCATCACCGAATCGCCGTCTTTCATGCCGGCGTACGAGCCGATCACGTACGGCGGAATATATTCGTCCACCATCGGTGTCTTGTCTGGGGTCTGGTCCTGCGCGTATGACTCTTTCACCGCGGCTACGGCCGTGCCAGCCGCACGTCCCTCGGCCCGCACGATGCAGGCATAGGCCGTGTCGGTCAGCGCATAATTCTTGGAGCGGTCCATCGCGTAGTAGCGTCCCTGAACCGTACCGATTGCGCAGTGCCCGACCGACTCCAGTTCCTTCTCCAGCCGGGCGAGGTATTCCAGCGTGCTTCGCGGCGGCGTATCACGCCCGTCCAGAAACGGATGGACCACGATCAGCCCCGTCGGATTCTCGCTGCGTGCGCGGCGCATCAGTTTGAAGAGATGCTCCTGATGCGCGTGGACGCCCTCGTCCTGCAAAAGGCCCATGAAGTGCAAAGTGCTGTTGTTGGTTTTCCAGTTCGAAATCAGCGCGCCCCACTTCTCGGACTTAAACAGCTCTCCCGTGCTGAGCCCGTCGTCGATGCGCTTCAGTTCCTGGATCACCACACGGCCCGCCCCCATGTTGAGATGGCCGACCTCACTTGAGCCTTGGTAACCGTCCGGCAGGCCGACCGCCTCACCGCTGCACGCCAACCGCGTCCAAGGATACCGCGTTTTCAGGCGGTCGATCACCGGCGTCTTCGCCGCAAAAACCGCATTGCCCTCCTCACGGGGATTGATTCCCCACCCGTCGCGGATAATCAGTACAACTGGTCTCATCTGTATTCCCTTTTCTCTGCGTTAAGCGTTTTAGTGTTCTGTCAGCCTAAAAGCAACCCCTGCTTCAATTCCTTTGCGTCGTTCGCGTAAGCCGGATCGATCTCCACCGGCACCGATTCCGGCACGGTGATTCCTGCCTCTGACAGCCAGCGCCGCCACTTCGCCTGAAGCGCCGTGCGGCACGTTGCGGGCGAATCATCCCCGACCGCATTTTTCACCGGGGCGAACTCCTCGTCGCGGTCGAACGCCAGATTGATGAGCGCCTTCGCGTCGGGCAGCACGTCGAAAATAAACTTCTCGAACTTGTAACCGTTGGGCGCTTCCGGCTTAACCGGCTTGCCGTCCTCCGCGACGAACGGGATCTTCTTGTGTGCGCGGTGCAGCGGCATGGCTTTGCGCGCCTCTTTCTTCAGGAAGGCAAGCGAAAAAACGTGGATGGCGGGACTACCGTACTTAAAGCGGGCAGCCTGCTTCGGCGTCAGTTCGGAATACTCAATCATGCCGCAGCGGCCGCTGTCCAGAACGGATACCGCGCCGACCTTCTCGGTGGGCGAACTCTTGAGGCAGAGCTTGAGCGAAAGCTCGGCCCCGCACAGGGCATGCAAACCGATAAAGGCAGGGTCGGCAATGTCGACGAGCGGATTGTCCACCTGGAAGTAGAAGATGCTCTTGATGCCGCGCTCGGCCATATCGTCCAGACAGCCGTTCTTGGCAAGCGCGGTCAGGGTACCGCCGTGGCCGTCGGGACTGACGAAAATGCGTCCCGGCGCCTCGAGGATCAACCGCCCTTCTGCATCCAGCGCGGGCCACACGCCCTGCTTGAAAAAAATCACATCGGCGGGGTTCAGGCCGAAGTAGTCATGGTCCTCGAAACACGCGCGCGTCGCGGCGTCGTTCACTTCACTCGTCATGATGTAGAAGGGAACGGGCTTACCGTAAACACGCGCCAGCCGAACAATCTTACGGGCATGAAAATAGAAAAGCGGACTGTCAGACACAGGGCCGATCCCGTACGCGCCCTTCGGGCCTTCGAAGCCCAACCGCGAACCCTGCCCGCCGGCCACCAGCAACACCGCCACGTGCCCCTTGCGCAACTGTTCCTCGCCCTTCACGAACGCGTCGGCATACGTCCGTTTCGTCCATTTCACGACCGGCGCCGGACGAGGCGTGAGGCGGAGGGACTCGGCTTTGCCATTCAGCATCTGCTTCATGCGCGCCACTTCGTCGAAGTCGATGTCCTCAACCTGCGCCAACAGCGCAAGACGCGCCGTCGCGTCCAACCCCGCCCAGAACCGCAGCACATGCGACTGCCCGTTCTTTTCCAACACCTTTTTAGCTTGATCAAACGTCATGCTCATGCCGTCCTTTTAAAACTCAACGTTGAAACCAGAAAATCACGCTTTTACCGCGTGCTGCTTGAGGTAGGCCTCAATGAACGGCTGAAGGTGCCCGTCCATCACCGCCTGCACATTCGAGGTCTGTTCGTCTGTCCGGTGATCCTTCACCATGGTGTAGGGCTGAAACACATACGAGCGGATCTGACTGCCCCACGCGATCTCGCCCTTCTCGCCGTAGAAGCGCTCCATCTCCTTGCGTTTCTTGTCCTCGTGATACTCGTACAGCTTGGCTTTCAGCATGCTCATCGCCTTGGCGCGGTTCTTGTGCTGCGACCGTTCGGACTGCACCGCCACGACGATGCCCGTCTCCAAGTGCGTCAGGCGGATCGCCGAATCGGTCTTGTTCACATGCTGGCCACCGGATCCGCCGGAACGGTACGTGTCGACGCGCAGATCCTCGTCCTTGATCTCGATTTCGATCTCATCCGTCAGTTCCGCCACCACGTCCAGCGAACTGAACGAGGTGTGCCGACGCTTGTTCGCGTCGAACGGGCTGATGCGCACCAACCGGTGGACCCCGCGCTCCGCCTTGAGATATCCGTATGCGTAGGGGCCGGAAACAAGGAAAGTGATCGACTTGAGCCCGGCCTCTTCGCCCGGCTGCGAGTCGAACACCTCGACCTCAAACCCGTTGTCCTCGCAGTACATGCGGTACATCCGAAAAAGCATGTCGGCCCAATCGCACGACTCCGTCCCGCCCGCTCCCGAATGCAGCGTGAGATAAGCGTTGCAGGCATCGAGCTTGCCGCCCAGCAGCGATTGTGAGCGCAGCTTGGAGATCATGGAGTCAGCTTTGTCGCAGGTGTGCGCAATCTCGGCCAAGGCCTGCTGCCGCTGCACGCCCTCTTCCTCGGCCTCGGCCAGTTCCACCATCAGCGCGCCGTCGTCCAACAGGCGAATGAGTTCCTCAAAAGGGCGCACAAAAGCCCGCTGCGCATTGGTCTTGGCGATGACCTCTTTTGCCGCGTTCTGGTCACTCCAGAACTCGGGTTGAGCCGCCTCGGCCTCAAGGCCGGCCAATAGCTCGCGGCGATTCTCGATGTCGAGATACCCGCGCATCTCGTCAAGTCCCGCACGCAGCGCTTCCAGCCTGCCCTTAACTTCGTCTAAGTCCATCACGTATAACCCATTTCGTTCGTAAAAAGTGGGGGCTATTATGACAACTCCCCCCCCGCTTCGCAAGCCCGCATGGCGGAACGTCTGACTTCCGTCACTTCCGTCTCCCGTGAACCTGACGACGGAAAGCGGAAAGCGTTCCGCCGACGTGCTGCCGAAAAACGGTGCCGAGGTGGCTGGCGCTGGCGAATCCGCAGGTGTCCGCGATTGCCTCGACCGTCATGGCGGTCTCGCGCAACAGGGTTTGAACGCGCTCCAACCGCACACGCATGATCTCGGCGTACACGGTGCGCCCCATCAC
>CAYZQL010000109.1:0-12797 GCA_964480555.1 uncultured Lentisphaeraceae bacterium
CCGACAACATGGCCTTTTTCGACAAGATCATCACGGTGCTGGATGTCGAGACCGCTCCGGACGTGAGGGTCGAGGTGTTGCGGCTGGATTTCGCGGATGCCGAGGAGGTCTCGACCATGCTGAACGACCTGATCGGCAACGCGACTTCGAAGAAGGACGACAAGGCCCCAGCGGGTGCGGCCAAGGGGGCCGCGGCCACGCCGGGCGAGCCGGCCAAGAGCACGACGCTGGCCGAGGCGGTGGCGGCACGGTCGGCCAGTAAGACGGAGATGACCGGCGAAGCGGGCAAGAGCAAGCTGGGGCAACTGAGCAAAGACAATATCAAAATTTTGGCGGACAAGCGCACCAACGCCCTCGTGATGATGGGCAGTCCCAATGACCTGCTGGCGATCAAGGAGGTCATCAACAGCATGGACGTCATGCTCTCCCAGGTCTTGATCGAAACCGTGGTGCTGGAGGTTAACTTGGGTGATGAGATTGAAACAGGAATTGATTGGGTCAAGCGTGTAAAAGCTGTTGATGGGCGGCAACCAATTTACGGGAAGAATGAGGACGGAAGTCAAAATGATACAATAATTGGTTACACTGACGGGAATAGTAACTATCGGTATGGAGTGGGTGGTGGTGGAGGTGGATCAACTCCTGTTAACTTGTTTGGTGCAGATTTCGCAAACCCCTCAATTGCCGCAGGTAATGGGCTGAATTATTTTTCGACAATCAAAGGGCTTAATTTAGATTTAGTTATTAAAGCAGCGGCAAATGATAGTCGAACAACTGTTTTGTCTTCGCCGGTCTTGTTAACAGTAGACAATAAAGAGGCTACAATTGAATCAACAGAAATGAGGTATTTGTTGAAAGGCTTCCGATATTCAGGAAGTTCATATCAGGGAACAGGGCAAGAGGTCCCGGATTATGAGCAAAGGGATTTCGGTTTGACGGTAAAAGTCACACCAAGAATTAATCCAAATGGTACTGTGGTCATGAATATCGAGAAGACTTATGAAACGGAGGGTGATAAACAGTCTATACAGACTAGTACAACCGATGACGGGAGTCCAATTTTTAGTGATCTTCCTACGATTAACAAGAGAAAAATCCAAGCTGATGTATCAGTCGAAAACCGTGAAACTGTAATTCTAGGAGGTCTAGTTAAAAAGACGAGCAGTTTGTCCAAAGGAGGGATTCCGCTCCTACGAGACATCCCATATATTGGCCCATATTTGTTCGGAAAAACTTTAAAAACCGAGGGACGGACAGAACTTCTTGTGTTTTTGACGCCCTATGTTCTCGATAGGGCTGAAGAAGTTGATGCGGAAATGCGGCGGCGTAAGGAGTCCTTGAGTTTAAATGGTGTCTGGACGCAAGGCTGGTCAGATAGCAAGCTGGCTGATCCGGAGACCGCCAAAGAGAAGATGGAGCGCGAGAAGCGCAAGTGGGCGCTCGACGACGAGGAGCGTCGCACGCAGAAGGTTTACGAGAAGGCGATCAAGCAACGCGAGGAGAAGCTGCAGCGCGAAGAGGAGAAGGAGCGCGAGAAAGCGGAGGCGGAAGGTTCTGCGCCCGCGGAGAAGACGAGTGCCGAAAAGCCCTCCGGCACGATCAGGAGCGTCACGGAGACGACCGAGGTGGTCAAGCCGGCCGAGGGGGTCAGGCCGCGGCAGCCGGCTGCCGCGGGGCCGCGGCCGGAGGCCGAGGAGCCGAAGAAGGCGTGGTGGCGACCCTGGTGATGCCGGGTGGCGGCTGGGTGATGCTGGGTGCGGCTGGGTGATGCCGGCCGGGTGGCTGGGTGCGGCTGGGTGGCGGCTGGGTGATGCTGGGTGATGCTGGGTGATGCCGGCCGGGTGGCGGCTGGGTGATGCTGGGTTGTGCCGGGTGCGGCTGGGTGATGCTGGGCATCCCCAGAAACACTCAGAAAGACCCAGCGCCACTCAGCACTGCCCAGTTTTCCCCTCCCCAGAAAAAAAGACAGGAGGCGCGAGATGAGCGATCGGCTTCTGAAGAGTCCCGGTGACCCCCGAAAGCTGTTGGCTTATAAGAAGGCCGAAATCATCTACCTGCTCACGTTCCGGTTTTGCGAGCGGTTCCTGAAAAAAGGCGACCGTACGGTCGACCAGATGGTGCAGGCGGCGCGGTCCGGCAAGCAGAACATCATCGAGGGGGTTGAGGCGGCGGTGACTTCGAAAGAGACCGAACTGAAGCTGGTGAATGTCGCCCGCGCAAGTTTAGGGGAACTGTTGGAGGATTATCGCGACTATTTGGCGACACGGGGCTTTGCGGTCTGGGAGAAGGATTCCGAGAAGGCGGTTTTTGTTCGCGCGAAGAGCCGCGAGCCGGAGGCCGGTTACGAGACCTTCAGGGAGTTTGTGGAGACCCGTCCGGACGAGGTGGTGGCCAACATTGCGGTTTGCCTCATTCACCAGTGCCGGTATCTTCTGGAACGGTTCCTGAAGCAAAGGGAGGAGGCGTTCCGTGAGGGCGGGGGGCTTAGGGAGCGCTTGACGAACGCCCGGCTTGAGGCGCGAAGGCAGCAGCGGGCAGGAGGGGCTGGGTAGCGCCGGGGGTAATGGGTAGGGCTTGGGGGTAAGGATACCCAGAGTCACCCAGAAGTCCGCAGCCACACCCAGGCAACGCGGCGCAGAAAAAATCACGTCGGAAAAAAACGTCGAAAAAAAAACGGAAAGTTGGCCGTTGACAGTTCAGAACGGATGGGTTAATCTACCTAACCATTTTTCGCGAAGAAGGAAAAGACAGGTTTACCATGACGAAGACGTTTATACCGAAGAATCCCGGTGTGGCCCGCAGTTGGCAACTGGTTGATGCGACAGATAAACCGCTCGGGCGGCTGGCTGTGAATATCGCCAACACCTTGCGCGGCAAAAATCGCCCCTCGTACAGTCCCAGCGTGGACATGGGCGATTTTGTGATTGTGGTCAACGCGGAGAAAGTCCGCCTGACCGGGCGTAAGGTCGAGCAGAAGGAGTATCAGCGGTACTCTGGCTGGCGGGGCGGGCTCAAGACGTTCACTGCCAAGACGATGCTGGAGCGGCATCCTGACCGCGTGATCATGGAGGCGGTGTGGGGCATGTTGCCCAAGAACACGATCAGCCGCAAGATGATGACGCGCATCAGAGTCTACCGCGGCGCTGAGCATCCGCATGTGGCGCAGGGGCCGGCGGCGGCTTCGTACTAGTCCTGTTTTTGATCTAAGGAAAAGAAGGTAAGAGATGGCGAAAGAAATTGCAGCGGGCACAGGCCGCCGGAAGACCGCAGTCGCGCGTGTGCGCCTGGTCCCGGGCGAAGGCAAGTGGTTCGTCAATGACGTGGCGATCGAGAATTACATCCACAGTGAGGCGATGCGCCAATACCTGAGCCAGCCGCTGGCGCTGACCGGGCTGCTGGGCAAGTATGACGTGCTGGTTTCGGCCAACGGCGGCGGAATCAGCGGCCAGTCCGGAGCGATCCGTCACGGGCTCGCCCGCGCGCTGGTGGCGTCGGACGCCAACCTGCGCGAGGCGCTCAAGAAAGCCGGATGCCTCACCCGCGACTCCCGCATGAAGGAGCGCAAAAAGCCGGGTCAGCCCGGCGCCCGCAAGCGCTTCCAGTTCTCGAAGCGCTAGTCGTTTGATTCTTCACATCCTGTCGAATGT
Source organism: uncultured Lentisphaeraceae bacterium (assembly GCA_964480555.1). GTDB lineage: Bacteria > Verrucomicrobiota > Kiritimatiellia > RFP12 > UBA1067 > CAYZQL01. Next base: position 3,648 of record CAYZQL010000109.1, read on the forward strand.
GCGGGCGCCTCTCGCGGGCGTCCGCCTTTTGCTTTTTTATATGGGTTGAAAGTTTATGCCACTCGGATTCATCAAGAAACTCGCCGGCAAGTTGCTCGGCACAACGGGGCAGGAAAAGAAGCCGCTTGCCAAAAAAACAGAGCCGGCTCACAAGGGCGCGCGTCCGGAGGCGGCGAGGTCGCCGGGGCGGGATAAGCCGGCGGGACCCGGAAACCGGTCTGGCCGCAAGGGGCCCCGGCCGGAAGGCCCGTCGGGGCGTCCGCCCCGCGGCAGGGGGCAGCGCAGCGAGGGGGAGGGGAGCCGTCCCGTCAGGGAGCAGAAAGACGGGGCGCCCGCAGCTGCGGCAGCCCCGGCCCGTCCGGTGGCGCGTCCGCCTTTGAAAGAGCAGCAGCGGCGCGGACGGGGTTCGGACGGCGGCGAACGGCCGGTCTCTGACGCGCGCGTGCGGCGTCCGGGAGGGGCGGTGGCGGACGCCGAGCAGGCCGCGCGGCGCGCAGAGCATGCCAACTGGACGCTCGACCAGTATCAGGTTCCGCCCGCCGAAGGGAAGAAACGCTTTCAGGACTTTGACCTGCCGACGGAGCTCTTGCACGCCGTGGCGGACATGGGGTTCCAGTACTGCACGCCGATTCAGTCGGCGAGTTTGGAGTACGCGCTGGCCGGAAAGAATGTGACCGGCAAGGCTCAGACCGGCACGGGCAAAACCGCCGCGTTTCTGGTGGCGATTCTGACGCGCTACCTCCGCAGTCCCGAGGCGCGGCAGGAAAAGGGCGGCGCGCCGCGCGCGCTGGTCATCGCGCCGACACGCGAGCTGGTGATCCAGATCTGCAAAGACGCGGCCGCGCTCGGCACGTATTGCGGGCTGCGCTCGCTGGCTGTGTACGGCGGCATGGATTACGAGCGTCAGAAGCGCGAAGTCATGGACGCCCCCGTCGATCTGATGGTGGCCACGCCGGGACGGCTGCTCGATTTCGTGCGGTCGCGCGTGATTGACCTCTCGAAGGTGGACACGCTCGTGATCGATGAGGCGGACCGCATGTTGGACATGGGTTTCATCCCGGATGTGCGGTCCATCATCAACCGGTTGCCGCCGAAAGAAAAGCGCTGCACGATGCTGTACAGCGCCACGCTGACGGACGACGTGATGCGGCTGGCCTCGCAGTGGATGGAGGCTCCAGAGCGCGTCGAAATCGAGTCGGAGCAAGTCACGACCAAGACCGTGAAACAGGTCGTCTACGTGGTGACCGCAAACGAGAAGTTCACGGTGCTCTACAACCAGATCCAGCAGTACCCGGACTCGCGGATGCTGATCTTCTGCAACCGCCGCAACACGACCGAAGATGTGGCGGACAGCCTGACGCGCCGGGGCATCCGGTGCGAGATGCTGAGCGGCGACGTCAACCAGAACCGGCGGCTGCGTGTGCTGGAGGATTTCCGCGAGGGCAAAGTGCGCATCGTCGTGGCGACCGACGTGGCCGGGCGCGGCCTGCATGTGGACGACATCGGCTTTGTCATCAACTTCGACTTCCCGTACGAGCCCGAGGACTACGTGCACCGTATCGGCCGGACCGGGCGCGCGGGCGCGAGCGGCACGGCGATCTCGTTTGCGGACGAGGACGAGTCGTTCATTATTCCCGACATCGAGAAGTACATCGGCGAAGAGCTGAAATGCACGGTTCTGCAGCACGACGATCCGCTGCTGGCGAAATTGCCGCCCAAGCCGCAGGGACACCGGGAGCCGGCCCCCGCTTCCGCGAGCCGTGAGCCGAGGCCCGAGGCACACGGTCCCCACCCCCGGCATGGCGCTCACCAGCAGGGTGAAGAACCTTCCCGCGAGCCGCGTTCTGCGGCTGTGGCCGAGGCCAAGGCTGCTGAGACGCCCGCGGCTGCCGCAGCAGCGGTCAAGCCCGACGTTCCCGTGACGCCGGCGCCGGTTGTGGCCGCGCCCGCGCCGAAGGCTCCGTTTCCGGTGATTGCGGCTCCTGTTCCGAAGGCGCCCGCGCCGGTCGCGCCTGGGTCGGCGGCGCATCCCGCTGCGGCGCGCAAGCCCCGTTTCTCTGAGGAGTGGGTGCCGGGTCAGGGCACACACTAGCGTGTGGCTGGGACGGTTTCTAACAAGGAGGTGTCTGATGAGCAAGATGACATGTTTGGCGCTCGCCCTGCTGGGGCTGGCCGGTGCGGCACAGGCTGAGAAGGTGAACGTGGTCCAGATCACGGACATGCGGGGACAGGTCGGGTTCGAGGTGATGAACCGCGAGGAGTTCACCGCGCTGACGCAGGCGATCAAAGAGGAGACCGCTGTGTTCGCGGCGTCGGTCGCCGAATGCAAGAAAGAGTGGGAGGCGAACAAAGAGAACAAGCTGCCTTTCCAAGGTGGGCGCATCAAGCCGCGTTCCGCAAAGAAGAGCCCGATGGAGTTCGCTGACCGCGAGAAGGCGGACAAGAAAAAGGCGCAGCTTGAAGAGCGGATGAACGACAAGCAGATTGAGGAAATGGACAAGGAGTCGAAGAAGCAGAAGGCGATGAAGGACGAGGACATCGCGAAGGCGGATGCGAAGACCAGCGCGTTTGAGGACGCGTATACGATGATCAGCAAGAAGATGGCCGAGAAGCTCAAGCGCGACGTTCCGGCCATCGGTTTTGTCGCCGCAGAGCCCTCGAAGGAGGAGCCGAAGAAGGACGAGAAGAAGGCGGAGGCCAAGAAAGACGAGAAGAAACCGGACGAGAAGAAAGACGAGAAGAAGGCCGCGCACTGAGGCTCCGGAAGCCTTGGCGAAGAGATTAAGAGGCGCTTGCAAAACCCCTCTTCGGCTCACCCCAGGTTCGCCCTCCATGAAAAAATCCGCCGTTATGCCCGAATTTGGAGGGCGAGGCTGTGCCGAGCCGTTTGTTGACGAGGGGTTTTGCAAGTCTCCTGTTCCCAATCCCATTATTCCATGCTTCCAATATTCCATCATTCCGTCGAAGTTATCGACAAGCGGAGCGCCCATGTTAGCGAAGATAGAGAGATGGTCGGTCAAGAAACCGGATGCGGGTGTGGACGCCTTCTTGGCGCGGCCCGCGTTCGCGCCGGAGGCGGAGGAGGCCGCGTCTGCGGTGCTGGCCGACATCCGGGCACGCGGCGACGCGGCGGTCATTGACGCCGCGCGGCGTTTTGACGGCGCCGCGCTGAAGGTGTCCGAACTGCGGGTTTCGAAAGGCGAGTTCGACGCGGCCGCGAAAGCCGTTCCTCTGCGGATCAAGCGTGCCGTCAAGGACGCGCACGCGCGCGTCCGGAGCTATGCCGAGGCGGGCTTGCGCGAGCCGTGGCACATGCGCACGCCGCAGGGCGGCTACACGGGGGAGTTCTACTCGCCCATGGACCGAGTCGGCGTTTATGTTCCCGGCGGCACCGCGCCGCTGGCCTCGACGGCGGTGATGACCGCGACCCTTGCCCATGTGGCGGGAGTCAAGGAGATCGTGGCCTGTACCCCGTGCGGCAAGGACAAGGTGATCAACCCGGTCTTGCTCTATGCGCTCAAGCTTGCGGGCGCCACCGAGATATACAAGGTCGGCGGCATCCAGTCCATCGGCCTGATGGCGTTCGGCACACAGAGCGTGACGCCGGTCCAGAAGATCGCGGGCCCGGGCAACGCGTATGTGACGGCCGCGAAACGGCAAGTTTACGGGCACGTCGCCATCGACCAGGTGGCCGGGCCGAGCGAGATCGCCGTGCTGGCCGATGACTCCGCCGACCCCGCGTGGGTGGCGGCGGACCTGCTGTCGCAGGCCGAGCACGGCAGCGGGCACGAGAAGGCGCTGCTGGTGACCGACTCGCAAGCGCTGGCCGAGGCGGTGTGCGACGAGATCGCCTGGCAGACGCCGAAGCTGTCGCGGGCGGCTCTAGTGGAGCGCGTGCTCGAGCAGGGCGGCATCCTGCTGGCGGTCGTGCCTGACCTGCGGCAGGGCATGGAGTTGGTGAACCGCTTCGCGCCCGAGCATTTCGAGATCATGACGCGCGACGCGCGATCGAAGCTGAACGATGTGCGCGCGGCGGGCGCGGTGTTTATCGGCTCGTGGACGCCCGAAGCGGCGGGCGATTTTGTCGCGGGACCGAGTCATGTGTTGCCCACGGGCGGCGCGGCGCGGATGTTCAACGGGCTGACGGCCGACGATTTCCGGCGCCGCCACAGCTTTGTCGAGTTTACGCAGGCGGATTTGGCTGAAACGCGCCGCACGATCGAGACCTTTGCGGAAGTCGAAGGCCTCGATGCCCACGGCCGCTCGGCCAGCATCCGCTTTGACGGACGGCGCTGAGCGCCGTCTTTTTTTTGGAGGCGAATGACAAAAAGGCTGACCGTTTTCTTGGTGTGCGCGTCCATGGCGGCACGGGCCGCGCCGGTGGCGGTGGTGCAGGGACATGACTCGGTGGCGGCCGGCGAGCGCCGCTTCGCGGGGGCGTTGGCGCGGCATGTGGAGCGGTGGTACCGCGAGGCCGGCGTGGACGCGCTCCTGACGGATGACCGGGACCTGAGCGCGTCGCTGGCGGGCAAGAAGGTCGCGGTGCTGGTTTATGTGGCGCAGCCGACCGCCGGCCAGATCGCCGCGCTGACGGCGTTCTCGGGCCGCGGCGGCAAGCTGATCGTCTGCTATTCGTCGTCTCCTGCGCTGGCGGCGCTGATGGGCGTGCAGACGGTGGGCTACCAGAAGGGAACGACCGACGGGCGCTGGTCGTCGATGCGGTTTGCCGACACGCGTCCGCGCGGTGCCCCGGATTCGATTCTTCAGACCTCGCAAAATCTTTTCGTCGTGCGGCCGCTGGCGGGGCGCTCGCAGGTACTGGCGTGGTGGCATGACCGTCAGGGACGGCCGACGGAGGAAGCCGCCTGGCTCGTCTCGCCGGCGGGGTACTGGATGACCCATGTCCTGCTGGCGGACGGCGACGCGGAGGCCAAGGGGCGCTTGCTCTTGGCGCTGGCGGCGGCGCACGAGCCCGCCTTGTGGCGTCCGGCGGCGGCGCGCGTGCTGCACGAGGCGCGGTCGGTCGGCGGGGCACAGGGAGCGGCGGGCATGGTGGCGCTGGCGGGCCAGGTCGCCGACCCTGTGCGGCGGGCCCGGGCGGCGGCTGCTGCCCAGGGAGCGCTGAAAAGCGAGCGCGCGGCGTCGGGGCTGCTTGCGGCGGGCAAAGGGTATGAGGCTTGGCTGGCCGCGCAGGAGCTGCGGTCGCGGATGTATGAGGCGTACGGAGCGGCGCAGCCCGTGCGCAAAGGCGAGATCCGCGCGGTGTGGGAGCATTCGGGTATGGGGCTTTATCCGGGGGATTGGGGCCGGACCTGCCGGGTGCTGAAGGACGCGGGTTTTTCCGACCTTTACGTGAACGTGGCGGGTGCGGCCTTTGCCCACTATGCGAGCGGCGTGCTGCCGCGCTCGCGCGTTTTTGAGGAACAGGGCGACCAACTGGCGGCCTGCGTGGCCGCAGCCAAGCCTATGGGCCTGCGGGTTCACGCGTGGATCCTCTGTTTCTCGACCGAGGGGGCGACGGCGGAACGGCTGGAAATTTTCCGTCAGCGCGGGTGGCTGCTGACGCAGGCGGATGGCTCGCCGCGCGCATGGGTTGATCCGGCGGTGCCGGAGGCGCGCGACTATCTGGTCAAGGCCGTGCGAGAACTGGCGGTGGGGTACAAGACGGACGGCGTCCACATCGACTTCGTGCGCTACCCCGACTATGCGTCGAGCCTGGGCCCGACGGTCAAGGCGCGCTTCGAGAGGGCGACGGGCCGGCGCGCGGCGGACTGGCCCGAGGACGTGAAGAGCGGGGCGCTGCGTGCGGCCTTCATACGCTGGCGCGCGGAGCAGGTCACCGATTTTGTGCAGGCGGCGCGGCGGACGCTCAAGCGGGACGCGCCGGGCAAGCTCTTGACGGCGGCGGTTTTCGGCAAGTACCCCTCGTGTCTGGACGCGGTGGGCCAGGACTGGGAGTCGTGGGTCAACATCGGCCTGGTGGATTACGTGGCGCCGATGAACTACACGGAAGACCTCGTGCGGTTCAACGAGTGGCTGACGCAGCAGACGCGCACGCGCAAGCAGGCGCTCAAGGTGCTGCCGGGAATCGGGGTGACCGCGGCGGAGAGCCGGCTGGACGCGGCACAGGTGATCGACCAGATTCAGGCGTCGCGGCGTGCGGGGTGTCCGGGGTATGCGCTGTTCGATCTGGACACGACCTTGCGGCAGGAAATTCTTCCGGTGTTGCGCCTCGGCGTGACAGCGCCGTGAACGAAGGCATAATCAGGGAGGGCGTGAATGAAAATGATTGCGACCGATAAGGCCCCGGAGGCGATCGGCCCCTACGCGCAGGCAGTTGAGGCCAACGGCGTGGTTTACTGTGCGGGGCAGCTTCCGATCAACCCCGCGTCAGGGGCGATCGAAGTGGTGGGCGCCGCAGAGCAGACCATGCAGGTGCTGCTGAATTTACGCGCGGTGCTGGAGGCGGCGGGGTCGGGACTGGACCGGGTTGTCAAGACGACCGTCTTTCTGACCGACATCGGCGATTTTCCGGCCGTCAACAAGGTCTACGCCGAGATGTTCGCGGGCCACACGCCCGCGCGGTCGACCGTGCAGGTCGCCCGCCTGCCCAAATGCGCGCGGGTCGAGATCGAAGCCGTCGCGCTCACATAAGGGCGTGTGCGGCGAGCCAGTCGCGCACCGGCGCGTCAGGCAGGCCCATGATGTTGGTGTAGGAGCCGCTGTGGCCGGCGATCAGCAGGTCGCCGTTCTCGTCGATGTCATACGCGCCCGCGCGGTCGAGCGGGCGCGTTTTTTCCAGGTAGGCGCTGATCGTCGCTTCCGAGAGGATCTTGAAACTCACGGAAGAGGCCTCCACGCGGATGTCCGGCTCCGCGTGCGGCAGCCCGAGCGCGAGGCCGGTGTAGACGATCTGCGTGCGTCCCGAGAACGCGCGCAGAAATTGTGCGGCCTCGTCGAGGTCGGCCGGTTTTCCGATGAGGCGTCCCTCGAACCAGACCAGGGTGTCGGCCGTGATGAGCGCGGCCTCCGGGTGGCGCGCGCGGCAGGCGCGGTACTTCTCCAGCGCGTTGGTCACCACCGTGTAGACGGGGTCGGAAGCATCGTGGATCTCAGCCGTGTCGGCCGTGGATACGGTGAAGGCGCAGCCTAACGCGCGCAGGATTTTTTGGCGTCGGGGCGAGGCGGAACCGAGGATGAGGGGGGACTTCATGGTTTCAGGTGCGAGGTTACAGGTAATAAGTTACAGGTTACAGGTTACAGGTTACACGTTACAGGTTACGGGTTGCGGGTCATGAGGCGGGGACTTTGAGTCGCAATTCGCGGGCAACGTCCGGGACGGCAGACAGCAGTTCGCGGGTGTAGGGGTGCTGCGGCGCATCGAGCACCTCGGCCGCTGGGCCGCATTCGACAAATTCGCCGGCGTGCATGACGGCCACGCGGTCGCAGATGTTGCGCACCACCGCCAGGTCGTGCGAAATCAGGATGACGGCCAGATTCAGCTCTCTCTGAAGGGTGCGAAGGAGGTTCAGGATACGGGCCTGCACCGAAACGTCCAAAGCGCTGACCGGCTCGTCGGCGATGAGCAGGCGGGGTTCGAGCGCGAGGCAGCGCGCGAAACTGACGCGCTGGCACTGCCCGCCGCTGATCTCGCGCGGGTAGGCGTCGAGCACGGTCTCCGGCAGGCCGACGCGGTCCAGAAGTTCGCGGATGCGGTCGCCGATGCGGCTGACGGGAAGCATGCTGTGGACGCGCAGGACTTCGTCCAGCGTCTGGCGCACGGTCATGCGCGGGTTGAGGGAGCCGACCGCATCCTGGAAGACCATTTGGACGGCGCGGCGGTAGCGCGCGCGGGCGGGGCTGTCCATGCCCGCGAGCTCCTGTCCCTCGAAGCGCAGCGAGCCTGACGCGGTCGGCTGGAGCCCGATGAGGGCTTTTGCGAGCGAGGATTTGCCGCAGCCGCTTTCGCCGACGATGCCGAGCGAGCCGCCGGCATCGACGCTGAACGACACGCCGCGCACGGCCTCGACCGGCTTCTGTCCGGGCGTGCGGTAGGTGACGCGGAGTTCTTGGACGGTCAGCAGCATGTGTCGCCCTCCAGCCAGCACGGGCAACGCCGGCCCTCCGGACCGGCCTCGGGCGGCGGGGTCGCGTGGCAGCGGGGCTGCGCGAGAGAACAGCGCGGCGCGAACGCGCACCCTGCGGGCCAGGCGTCGGGTGAGGGGACGGTGCCGGGGATGTCCTGCAGCGGGGTGTCGCGCGGCGCGTCGAGCCTGGGGACGGCTGCGAGCAGCCCGCGCGTGTAGGGGTGGCGCGGCTGAGACAGCACCTCCGCGACGGCTCCGTTTTCGACGACCTTGCCCGCATACATGACGTAGACGCGCGACATGCGGCCGGCCACGATCCCGAGGTTATGGGTGATGAGCAGGACGGCCATCTGGTAGGCGTCTGCGAGGGAATCGATCAGGTCGAGCACATGGCGCTGCGTGGTCACGTCGAGCGCGGTGGTCGGCTCGTCCGCCACGAGCAGCTTGGGCTGCGCGGCGAGCGCCATGGCCAGCATCACGCGCTGCTGCTGGCCGCCGCTGAGCTCACAGGGGAAAGCGTGCGCGGCGCGCGCGGGATCGGGCAGGCCGGTCTGCGTCAGCAGGCGGACGGTTGCCGCGAGCCGGTCGGCGCGGCGCAGACCGGTCAGGCACTCCGCGATCTGGTCGCGCACGCGCATGACGGGGTTCAGGCTGGCCGACGGGTCTTGAAAGACGTAGGCGATGCCGTGCCCGCGCACGCGGGTCAGGCCGGCGTGGTCCAGCGCGAGGGTGTCCGTGCCTTCGAACAGCACGCGGCCGGAAAGGCGGGCCCGGTCTGTGGGAGAGAGGCGTGTGAAGGCCAGCGCGGTGAGGCTCTTGCCGCAGCCGCTTTCGCCGACCACGGCGACGCGCTCGCCCGCGCGGACGGCGAGAGAGACGGAGCGCACGGGCGTCGTCTCGACGCCTTCCTGGCGGAAAGTGACGGCCAGGTTCTCGACCTCTAGAAGCGGTGCGGACATGGAAGTGCCATTTGAGATAGCGTGGCGAAGAGAACCTTTAGCTTAAAAAGCTGGTGGGCGGTGAGGGACTCGAACCCCCGACATTCTGGGTGTAAACCAGACTC
>CAYZQL010000110.1:0-12786 GCA_964480555.1 uncultured Lentisphaeraceae bacterium
TGTGCATGGACAACCGGATACCGATTGTGGTTTTCGATTTTTATGACGAGAGCGCCCTGGAGCGGATCGTGTGTGGCGAGACCATCGGCACGCTGGTCGGCGACAAGGCCCAGATCGGATGATTGAGGATGACAGGCTGCTGCGCGGGTTGGCCGGGCGGCCGAGTAGACGAGGAGAGCTGCCATGGATACGTTGGACGATGTGCTTCTCGACATGATCGAGAAAATGGACAATACGCTGAAGATGGTGAAGGATCAGTTTTCCGGCCTGCGCACGGGCAAGGCGTCGCCGGCGCTGGTGGACGGCGTGCAGGTGATGTACTACGGCGTGCCGACGCGGCTGCGCGACATCGCGAACATCTCGACGCCGGAGCCGCGGCTGATCGTGATCAGCCCGTACGACCCCACGGCGCTGTCCGAGATCGAGAAGTCGATTCTGGCGGCCAACCTTGGCGTGACGCCGCGCAACGACGGGCGCGTGGTGCGCGTGCCGATCCCCGAGTTGAACGAGGAGCGCCGCAAAGAGATCGTCAAGGTGGCGAAGCGCCAGTCCGAAGAGGCGCGCATCGCGGTGCGCAATGTGCGCCGCGACGCGAACGAACTGGTCAAGTCGCTGCAGAAGGAAGGCAAAATCACGGAAGACGAGCGTGACCGCGGGTTCGACGAGGTGCAGAAGGCCACCGACGCCCACATTGCCAAGATCGATAGTGAACTGAAAAACAAAGAGGCGGAAGTGATGGCCGTCTAAAGCGGCGGTTTTATAAGCGAGATGGAGGCGCGAGTTATGGCTGAGCAGGATCAGGTTCCCCAAGGAGCGATTCCCCCGAAAGTGTCACCTTTTGCCAAGCCGGAAGGTGCGGCCCCGGCGGCGGCTGGCGCGCCGCGCCCGATCACGGTGCGTCTGAAGCCGGCCGTCGGCGCACCCGCGCCCGCCGCCGCTGTCGCGCATTCGACTCCGGCCGTCGGCATTCCGACGTCTTTGCCCATCAATCCGCGCGTCACGGCGCGCGTGCCGATTCCCGACATAATGGGCGCAGCGCCTGTGACGCAGACGGATGAGGCGCCAACCTTGCCGACGCAGGGAGCAAAGGGGCCTGGAGGACCGGCCGGTGTGCCGGGGTCTCCCGCCACGGTGCGCCTGCGCCCGGTGTCGCCTGCGCCTGCGGCGGTCCGGGCGCCGGGGCCGGGGGTGACCCTCCCTGCGCCCGCTCCTGCCGCCGCGGCCGCTTCGCCGTTGCAGCCGCAATCGCCGCCTGCCCCGGGTTCGCATCCGCTGCCGGACGGTCCCAAGCCGTTGTCGGGCGCGCAGGTCCAGGCCGCCAAATCCAAGACCTCGCGTATCTCGTTGGACTCGGCGATCGGTGTCGCGCCCTTGTCTCCGATGGGCACGGCGGACAAATCCGAGCCAAAAACCATTCGCCTGAAGCGTCCTTCCGATCTCGGGGCGGCGCCGGCCGCGCCGAAAAGCTCGACGACGCCGATCCGTCAGACTTCGCGCATCCCGGATGCCGCGCTGCCGACCGCTGAGGCGGCGCCGGCGGAGAGCGGCTCTGTGACGCAGAAGAAAACGCTCAAGATCAGGCGCCCGGGGGCCAAGGCCGAAGGGGCCGCCGCCGAAGAGGGTGCTGCGGACGAGGCCTTCCCGGAAGGCGTGCAGATGACGCCGATCGGCGCACTGGACTTGCCGGTGAAGCAGGAGTCGCCCGTGTTCACCGGCATCGCGGTGTTCGCGGCCTCCGCTGCGGCGGTTGTGCTGCTGCTGCTGACGCTCTGCTTGGGCGCACACGCGCTCGGCCCCGACGCGGGCAAGAACGCGCTGGCCTCGTGGAACGTCCCCGCCCTGCCTTGGGCGGGGGGCATCGCCGAGTAGGCTTTCGCGTTCGCACGAGCACCCCTGCAAACGGTCAGCGGGTGCTCCAGCCTTTCTGCTCGAGCACGCGGCGCACGCCATAGGGCGCGCGCTCGGGGCGCGACAGGGTGGCATTGGCCGCCTCGTCGCCGACGAACCGCTCGGCCGCCGGATCCCACGTCAGGTCGTGCTTCAGGTTCATGGCCGTGTAGGCCAGGATGCAGGCGGTGGTGGTGCGGTGCGCGGCCTCGGGCAGGACGTTGGTCGGCTGGCGCGTCTTGATGCTCTCCAGCCAGACCCGGTGGTGGTTGCTCGGGTTGCGCGGCAGCTTTTTCTCTACCTCGCCTTCGATCAGCGCCTTCGCGCTCGCTTCGAGCGGACGCCACCGCCCGTGCTTGCCGCCCGCGCCCGGGTCGTTCGACATGGTCTTGACCGACCCGCGCCCGCAAAAGATCCAGCCTTTCTCGCCCACGAAGCGCACGCCGTTCGGGTAGACCGTGTCGTCGGCGATGTGCAGGACGGTGCCGTTGGCGTAGATCAGCTTCATGTCGAGCGAGCCGTGGACATCCCAGAGACGGCGCTTGGGGAAATCGGCGCGGCCTTGGACTTTGACGGGGCCGGAGTCCTCCATGCCGAGCCCCCACTGGGCGATGTCGATGTGGTGCGCGCCCCAGTTGGCGATCATGCCCATGCTGTATTCGCGGATCGTCATCCAGCCGGGGCGGCCGAAGTCGGCCTCATCGCCTTTGCCCTGCGGGTGGGTGCGCAGCTCGGAGTAGAGCGCGGCGGGGGAGTATCCCAGCCACGCGTCGTAGTCGAGGGTGTCGGGCACCGGCTGCACCAGCGGCCAGTCGGCGGGCTCTTGCGGCTCCTGCGGCAGCCCCACCTCGATCCTCCTGATCCGGCCGAGGCGCCCGTTCAGCACGTATTCGGCCGTCTTGCGGAACTGCGGCCCGAAGGTGCTCTTGCCTTCCGAGCGCTGTTGCGTGCCGATGTGGAAAACGCGCCCGGTCTTCGTCATCACGTCCACGATGCAGCGGCTCTCGTAAACGGTCATCGCGAGCGGCTTCTGGACATACACGTCTTTGCCCGCGAACGCCGCCTCCACGCACTGCTGCGCGTGCCAGAAGTCCGGCGTGCAGATCATGACCGCATCAACCGCCTTGTCGGCCAGGAGTTCCCGGTAGTCTTGGTAAAGCTTCAGGTCCGGCAGGTCGCCGGCAAAGAGCTGCCCGGTCTTCTGCCGGGTGGTGCGCATCCGCTTGGCGTCGCAGTCGGACAGCGCGACGGGGACGGCCAGGTCCTGATTGTTCCAAAGCCCGGGGATATCCATTCCGCCCGCGATGCGGCCGCAGCCGATCACGCCCACTTGGATCTTGTTCGACGGTGCCTGCTGCCCCAGCACGCGCGCCGGGATGATCGTCGGGAACGCCCAGACTCCCGCCGCCATGCCCGCCTTCAGAAAACCGCGCCTCGAAACTTCAACCTGCCGCATAGGCTCCCCCGCTGTACACTTTATTTTGTCTTCCCTGGCTCAAAACTATACCACCCCAGATGAAAACACGGCAACCTCTGATTTCGTCGTCCGGCTCATAAAACATGCAGGGCAGGGTCGCAGGGGGTGAGGTTCTCCATGCCGGCGGGCGTGACGAGGAAGGTGTCCTCCACGCCGACCGCGCCCGTGCCGGGAACCACGAACTTGGGCTCCAGCGCGATGCACATGCCCGCCTGGAGCGTCTCTTTCGAGCGCGCGCCGAGAACGGGCTGCTCGTTGATGACCAGCCCGGTGCCGTGGCCGACGAATTTCGCTTTCTGCGCGAGCCCCATGAAGCAGTCGGCGAATCCGGCGTCGTCGGCCATTTTCAGCGCGAGGGCGTAAAGGTCTTCGCACCGCGCCCCGGGGACACCGGCCGAGGCGATGGCGCGCTGGATGTCGATCGAAAGCCGGTGGGCGTCGCAGGCCTTGGGCGCGGGCCGGCCGACCGCGAAGGTGCGCGTGCAGTCGGTGAGGTAGCCGTAGAAATTGCCGGCGATGTCCACCATCACGGCCATGCCGTCGGTCAGCGTGACGCCGCTCTGCCCGACGGGAAGGGAGGGGTGCAGGCCCGCGCCGCCGAGCGCGAAGTCGTAAGGGGATGCCGCGCCGCCGTTGTCGCCGGCCAGAATGGTGCCCATGAAGCCCTCCATGCTGCCGCCCGCGATCCGGAAAAGGCCGAGGCTCCCGGCCTCAAGCATCAGCCGGAACATTTGGACGGACCATTGCTGGTCGGTCATGCCCGGCTCGTAGACCGAGGCGAACTGCGCGACGACCGCGGCGTGGCGGCTGCCGGTCATTTTCATGAGCCGGATCTCGTAGGGCGTTTTGACGGCGCGGCACTGGCGCAGCGGCGCCGAGCCGTTGGCGACGGCGGCGCCGGGGAAGACGGCGGCGCACCGCGCATGGTCGCTGAAGGTCAGGTCGTCGCCCTCCAGCAGCAGCGTGCGGGGCGGCGTGTGCCCCGCCTCGCGCAGGAGGTCGGGAATCTGCTCCGGCTTGCGGATCTCGAAGACGTTCGCGCCGGAGAGCCCGCAGGGCCGGCGCACGAAGAACAGCGGCTCGCCCGCGGCGGGGATGTAGGCGTAGCCCATGAAAATCCGGCCCGAGAGGTAGAGCAGGTTGACGTTGGTGCTGACCAGGAGAGCCTCCGAGCCGGTTTCGCTCAGGGCCTTTTGCAGGCGCTGCCAGCGGAGCCGGAGGTCGTTCATGAGTTCGGGGGTATAGGCGGTAAACATGCGGAAAAATATAGCGGATCAGGCCCGGCGAGTAAAACGCAAACGCGGCATCATGGGCGTGAGGAATACCGGAGCACGAATGAAATTGACGGGAGTACGGGAATATGGGAATATGGGTATATTATGAAAACGACGATTGAACTTCCCGATGCGCTTTACCGGCAGGTGAAGTCGAAAAGCTCTCTTGCTGGAAAGCCCATCCGCGCCGTCACGCAACGTCTCTATGAAATGTGGTTGGACGGAAGTGTCACTTTGGATATTGCGAAAGCAACGGCGGATGAAAAGAGCGCTTGGGCGGAGAACTGGGTGCGGGAGACGGACGCGTTATCCGAGCAAATCAGCAAGAAGTTGGTTGATAAACGCCTCGGCCGGGACATTTTAAAGGATGATCGCCGATGAGACTGACGATCGACGCGAATGTCTGGATCGGCGCGTTAGACAACCGTGATCCTGCCTGCATGACGTGCCGTGCCTGCCTGATGAAGGCCGCCGAGGGATCCGCACGCCTCTATTCACCGCTGTTGCTGCCGGTCGAGGTGGCTGCCACCATCAGCCGAAAGACGCGTGACACGCGGCAGGGACGTCTGGCCGCTCAATGGGTGCGTGGCTTTGTCGGACACGTCTGGCAGCCGCTGACAGAGGCGTGCGCCGCAGCGGCAGAGCAGTATGCCGCGTCTCTGTATCTGCGCGGTGCCGATGCCGTGTATGTGGCGGTCGCCCACCTTTCGGATGCGGTCTTGCTGACGTATGACGCCGACGTGATCGACCGCGCGGCAAAGACCGTTCGCGTGATGACGCCGGAAGCGTGGTTGAGCAAGGCGGGAAAAGGCAAATGACCGATTCCGCTGGACGGTCTTCCGCAGAGGAGTGTATCTTCTCTGTACGTGTTTTTTGAATATCTGTCATAAGGGGGAAGAATGAAACGTCGCGCTATTGTGCTCATCGCCGGTTGTTCGGTTCTCGGCTGCCTGCCCGCGTCCGCGGACGTGACGCTGCCGCCGGTCATCTCTGACCACATGGTGTTGCAGCGCGATGCCGCCGCGCCGATCTGGGGAAAGGCCGCGCCGGGCGAGGAGGTCACGGTCGCGATCGCCGGTCAGAAGAAGACGGCGACCGCCGACGCGAAGGGCCAGTGGAAGGTGACCCTGGACCCGCTGAAAGTCGCGGAGGGCCTGACGCTCACCGTGCAAGGCAAGAACACCCTCACGGTTCAGGACGTGCTCGTCGGCGAGGTCTGGCTCGGCTCCGGCCAGTCGAACATGGACATGCACGTCAACAGCTACACCAATGGCGATCCCGTACTGGCCCAGGCCGCCGCGGCGACCTATCCGAAGCTGCGCCTGCTCCACAAGGGGCGCAAGGGGTGGGAGCTGGCCACGCCCGCCAACAACGGCAATTTCTCGGCGCTGCTTTTCGCGTTCGGCTTCCGCCTCCAGCAGGAGCTCAACGTGCCCGTCGGCATCATGGTCGGCGCGGTGGGGGGCACGCCCTCGGGCTATTGGCTGACGGAAGAGATGTTGCGCGGCGACGCCGCGTGCCAGGAGCAGGCGAAGGAGTTTGCCAAGACCTATGACTTCGAGGCGGCTCAAAAGAAATATCAGGAACAGCTCGCCGCGTGGAAAGTGGCGGCGGAAAAGGCGAAACAGGAAAAGGGCAAGGCACCCCGTCCTCCGACCCCTCCGGCCAAGGCGGGAGAGTCGGCCGGCCGGATTGGCGGCCTTTACCAGGCGCACGTCCAGCCATACGCCCCGTATGCGATCCGCGGCGTTCTCTGGGATCAAGGCGAGAGCGGCACGGCGATCACGGGCGTGGATCAGTTCAACGTCATGGGCGCGCTCATCAAGGGCTGGCGCAAAGAGTGGGCGCAGGATTTCGCGTTCCTCTACGTCCAGAAGACAAGCGGCGGCGGCACGGCTTGGAACCTGAATGATCCGGTGACGAAGAACGCGAGCCGGTTCAGCGCGCTGCCCAAGCAGGTCCCCGGCAACGGCGAGGGGCTCTACCGCGAGCTGCACCTCAAGATCCGGCAGCACCCGAAAACGGCGATGGTCATCAGCACCGATCTCGGCAGCGGCGTCCACCCCACGAACAAGGCCGGCTACGGCGAGCGCGCCGTCCGCGTGGCGCGGGGCTTCGTCTATGGTCATCCCGTCGAATACAGCGGCCCGCTCTACGCGTCGCACGCGGTGGAGGGGAACAAAGTCCGCGTGACCTTCACGCATGTCGGACAAGGGCTCGCGGCGCGGCACAGCGATAAGCTGCAAGGCTTCATGGTCGCGGGCGCCGACAAAAAATTCGTCTGGGCCGACGCCGTGATCGAGGGCAACGCCGTGCTGGTCTCAAGCCCCGACGTGGCGAGTCCGGTCGCGGTCCGCTATGCGTGGTCGGGCAACGCGCCGTGGGCGAACCTGTTCAACAAAGACGGCCTTCCCGCGCAAACGTTCCGCACGGACGACTGGAACTGACCGGGCGGAATCCGGTTATGCCGTTACGCAGCAGACAGCAGGATGCCGGCAAGCGCTGGCAGGAGTTCGAGCGCAACGACCTGCTCTCCCTGGTCCGCGTGCACGTGTACTGCGTCTACCGCTCGGTGCTCGGCCCGGCCTGGCGCACCGACCACACGCAGGACGCCAAGGACCGGATCTACTATGTCGTTTCCGGAACGGGCACGGTCTCGCATCACGGCGAGACCTTCCCCCTGCGGCCGGGCGGACTCTACCTGATACCCGCCCACACGCTGCACAGCCATGCCTGCGAGGGTCGCCTGGAGCTTTACTGGTGCCACTTCTGCGCCGAGACCTGCTACGGCACGCCGCTCTTCTCGCACCTGACGGTTCCCTATGCCTGCCGCCCTGCGGCCGGCACGGGCGTCCCGGAAACGTTCGCGCGCATGACGCGCCTGTACCGGGACGACTCGCCGGGCGCGGTCTTCCGCCGGTCCGGCCTGCTGATGCAGGCCTTGGCGCCGTTCATCGAACAGGCGGACATGGAGCAGTGGCGGCTGTGGCACCTCCGCGCGGAACCGTTCCTGCCCGTGCTGGAACTGATCGGCCGCCGCGTGGCCGAGCCCCTTTCCGTCGACGAGCTGGCCCGCGCCGCGCACCTCTCCCGCTGCTACTTCATGAGCCGCTTCAAGCAGATCTTCGGCCTCTCGCCCCACCAGTATCAGCTCCTGAAGCGCATCGAGCAGGCGCGCGTCCGGCTGCTCAAAACGTCCGACACGCTCGGCCACATCAGCGAGGACCTCGGGTTCGCGGACGCCTTCCACTTCTCCCGGCTCTTCAAGCGGATGACCGGCCGCTCGCCGCAGGCCTTCCGCAGCGACCACGCGTCCGAAGCGAGCCGCTAGACCGAACTTTTATTCATGTTACCGGAACTTCTGTGCATGGCGTCCCGTCTGGCGGGCGGCTATACTTTCACCATAACCCTATCAGGAGATTCTTATGAAAAGAGCGTGTGCCGTCCTTTTTGATCGGCTTTTCCCCGCGGCAGCCGTGGCTCTCTCCGTCAGCCTTGGCGCGCCGGTGCACTCCGCCCGGGCGGCCGAGCCGGACGCGGCCGCCATTCAGTCGTTCTGCATCGATTTCAACTGGGGCGCGGGCGGCCCCAACGGGTTTGCCGCGCCGGGGCTCTGGGCGGACGCCGATCCCGCCCGGCACGTGGCCTGGTACAAGGCGCTGGGGGCGAATGCGATCCAGACCTTCTGCGTCTCCTGCAACGGCTACGCCTGGTACAAGAACGGCGTTGTTCCCGAGCAGCCCGGCTTGAAGCATGATTTCCTCCCGGAGGTGGTGAAACGCGCGCATCGGGAAGGGATGCGGGTGCTCGGCTATTTCTGCGCCGGCTCCAACACGCGCTGGGGCCAGACGCGCCCCGAGCTCAGCTACGGCTTTCCCAGCGCGCCGCACATCCCCTACACCGACGACTACCTCGCCTACCTCGACGCCGCCGTCCGCGACGCCGTCGGCAAGACGGGGATTGACGGCTTTATGGTGGACTGGCTGCGGATGCCCACCAGCCGCACGAGCAACGGCGGACTCTGGCTCGACTGCGAGAAGAAGCTTTACGCACAGCTCATGGGCGAGCCGTTTCCCGGCGAGCAGGCGCTGCCCGCCGCCAAAATGACCGAATACGGCCGCCGCGCCGTGGACCGCGCCTGGGGCGTCATCCGCAAGGCCGCGAAGGAAACGAAGCCGGACTGCATCGTCTGGCTGACGTGCGCCGACATCCGCGATCCGCATATCGCCCATTCACGAGCCCTCAAGGAGACCGACTGGCTGCTCAACGAAGCTGGCGACCTCCAGCGCACGGCGGACGCGAAGCGGATGATCGGGCCACACACGCGCCTCATCACCTGCCTCGCCAACTGGAACAAACAAGACCCGCTGCAGATTGTTCCCGCCGCGCTGAAGGAAGGCGTCGGACTCTACGGTTTTGCCAAGCCCGGCCCGGACTCGCTCCTGCCGCTGGAAGCCCTGCTCGCGCGTCCGCTCAGCGAACTGAAAGGCGACGAGAAGAACATCGCCGCACTCGCGCGGGCCTTCCGCGGCAAGCCGCTTGAGGACGCCCCGCAGCCGTAGCACGATCCGAGGAGTTAGAAATGCTGCACGATCCGAGTCACCACACGCCGCCGCCGCAGGCGGTCGACGTCGTCCTCACGCGGCAGGATAAGGAAATTCTGAGGCGCCTGGCCTCCGAGGTGGCGGACATCGCCGCGCTGACGGTCCATGCCGAGAAGGCGCGCCTCTGGCAGCGGCTCAATGACCTGCACGCCGAGCGCCCCATGGTCTGGATCAACGAGATCTGCTGGCACGAGATGAACGTCGACGACGAGCTGACCCTGCGCTGCGAGCACCCTTGGGCGCAGGATCAGGAGCGCGAGTTGCGCCGGACGCTCTACCAGTGGCGGCACCTGCCCGGCGACATGGTCGTCAACGACTACCTCACGTGCCCGCTGCTGTTCCACAGCACCGACTTCGGCATCATGGAGGAGGTCGATGTCGTGAAGACCTCCGCGGACAGCGATATCGTCTCGCGCCATTTCCATGTGCAGCTCCAGGATTTCGACGACCTCGAAAAGATCAAGATGCCCGTCGTCTCTCACAACGAGCTGGCCACGGAGCTGCACTACCAGGCCATGTGCGAGGTTTACGGCGGCATTCTGCCGGTCCGCAAAGTCGGCCAGACGCACATCTGGTACACGCCGTGGGATTACCTGATCCGCTGGTGGGGCATCGAGCAGGCCATGGTCGACCTGATCGACCGCCCGGAGCTCGTCCATGCCGCCGTCGAGCGCATGGTGGACGCGTGGATGACGGAGCTGGACCAGCTGGAGCGGCTGAACCTGCTCGCGCTGGACTGCGACAACACGCGGGTCGGCTCGGGCGGTTACGGCTACACGGGCGAACTGCCCGGCCGCGACTTCGACCCCGGCCACGTCCGCCCTCACAACATGTGGGGCTGCTCCAACGCGCAGATCTTTTCCGAGGTGTCGCCGCAGATGCAGTGGGAGTTCGCGATCGAGCACGACCTGCGCTGGCTGCGGCGCTTCGGCCTGACCTACTACGGCTGCTGCGAGCCGCTGAGCAACAAGATCGACCTGCTGCGCCGCATCCCCAACCTGCGCAAGATCTCGGCCAGCCCGTGGTGCGACACCCGCAAGCTCGTGGAGCAGGTCGGCGGCGACTACGTGATCAGCCGCAAGCCCAGCCCGGCGGTCTTCGCCGAGGACGGCTGGTCGCCGGAGCGCGCGCGCGCCGACCTCACGGACTTCCTCGACGCCTGCGGCGGGCTGTGCCACGTCGAGCTGATCATGAAGGACATCTCGACCGTCCGGAACCATCCCGAGCGCCTCTGGGAGTGGTCCCGCATCGCCATGGAGGTGGTGGAAGAAGTGCGTGCGTGAGTCTTGCGGCTGTGCGTAACAGGATTCCATCGGTAGGGACGCCTCCCCGAGGCGTCCGTAGGGCCTTGAGAACGGTGACCGGCGGACGGTTCGGGGAACCGTCCCTACCACAACAGCGTGTCAATTAGCGAGAGATGGAGAGAGTCGAACGGATGAAGCCAGAAGGAACGATGTTTAGGACGGAAGACGGGCGGAATTACCGTGCGACCTTTCTGCTGATCTGCACGCTTTTCCTGCTATGGGGCCTCTGCAACGGCGTGCTCGGCGTGCTCAACAAGCACTTTCAGAATTCGCTCGGCGTCAGCAAGGCGCAGTCCGCGTTTGTGCAGGGGGCCTGGTATGCGGCGTATTTCCTCATGGCCCTGCCGTCGGGCTGGGTGGCGCGGCGCTTCGGCTACCGGGGCGGCATTCTCGCAGGGCTGGGGATTGTCCTGGCGGGGTGCCTGCTCTTCGTGCCCGTGACGCGGCTCGGAGGATCGGGCGCAACGGTCTTCGCCGCCTATCTGTGCGCGCTGTTTACGGTGGCGACCGGCCTGACGTTTCTCGAGACCGTGGCCAACCCGTACGCGACGCTGCTGGGGCCGGCCGAGGCGGCGGTCGCGCGCATCAACCTCGCCCAAAGCTGTAACGCGGTCGGCTGGATCCTCGGGCCGCTCATCGGCGGCACGTTTCTTTTATCGAAAACCGGTGTCGCGAACACGAGCAACGCGGCGCTCGTGCTGCCCTATCTGACGGTCGGCGCGGTCGTGGCGATGCTGGCGGCGGTCTTCTGCCTGGCGCCGGTGCCCGAGTTTCACGCTGCGGCGCCGGCCTGCGGCGGCTCGGCCTCCGAACGGCGCGAGCGTCCGCTGTTCAGGGAGTGGCACTTCGTCTTGGCCGTCGCGTCCCAGTTCCTTTACGTCGCGGCGCAAACGGGCATCTTCAGCTTTTACATCAACACCGTGAAGGACGACCGCATCACGCCGCCGCTACCGGAGTGGCTCGCGCGGCTGTTGCCCGAGGCCGTCCGCTACCTCAGCGAAGGGCAGTGGCGCGTCACCGAATACGGCGCCGGGCTCATGCTCTCGGCCGCCTTCGGCTTCTTCACGGCCGGGCGCTTCTCCGGCAGCCTGCTCCTGAGGCGCGCGCGGCCGCACGTGACGCTCGGCCTCTACGGACTGGCCAACGTGCTGCTGACGGCGCTGGCCTGCCTCGGCCTCGGCTGGGCCTCGGTCCTCGCCCTCACGCTCACGTTTTTCTTCATGTCCATCATGTACCCGACGCATTTCGCGCTCGCCATCCGGGGGCTGGGGGAAAAGACCAAGCTGGCCTCCTCCTGGATGGTCACGGCGATCGTCGGCGGCTCGCTGATGCCGGTCCTGATGGGCTGGCTGGCCGACCGCTGCGGCATGCGAACCGGTTTCCTGATGCCGCTGGTCTGCTTCATCTTCATTGCGCTTTACGGATTTTTCTGGCCGCGCCTTTATCGGGAGGGGCGCGCGACGGAATGAATACACACAAACGGATGGGGAACGGCAGACGAATAATGGGCATCGTGGGACACAGTCAGCTTAAATGTCCAATACACCGGATGTTCGCACGGCTCGCCAAAGTCTCGCCCTCCATTGTATGCTTGACGGGCAACCTGGCCAGAGGACTGGAGGGCGAGGCTGCGCCGAGCCGCCAATAGCGCCTGCCGTTGAGCCGCAAAGGAAACGGCTGCCTTTCGTTTTTGGGAGTTCGAGGTAATAAGTGAAGTAATAGACCAAGGAGACAATATGAGGACATGCACGAAGAACTTGGTACTACTGGGATTGCTTGCCACAACTTCGGCACTGGCGCAAACACCGCAGCCGGCCGATATGCGGCAGCGCGCGGAGGAGCTCAAGGGCCTCCGCTGGGGCATGTTCATCTGCTGGTCGTTCAGCACCTTCTCCGGCAAGGAGTGGACGCCGGGCGTCACGGACGTCTCCTATTTCAAGGCGACCGGCTGCGACACCGACCAGTGGGCGCGCACCGCCCAAGAGGCGGGCATGGGCTACATCCTCTTTCTCGCCAAGCATCACGACGGCTTCTGCCTCTGGGATACGCAGACCACCGACCGCAAGGTGACGAACGCGCCGCTGGGCAGGGACGTGCTGGCGGACCTGAAGAAGAGCTGCGACTCTTACGGCATCAAGCTCGCGCTCTATTTCTCCGAGGCCGAGTGGCGTCATCCCGGCGGCCTTGACGATCCCGCCACGCCCGGCCCCAAGAAAAGCAATCAGGGCGGACGCGACCCC
>CAYZQL010000111.1:0-12728 GCA_964480555.1 uncultured Lentisphaeraceae bacterium
AAGAGGCAGTGGAAGCGCACGATGTCTTTGCCGATGAAGTGATACAGTTCGGCCTCAGGGGCCTGCCACCAGGCGTCAAACGATTCGCCGCGGTCGTCGCACCACTTCTGCAGCGAGGCCATGTAGCCGATCGGCGCGTCGACCCAGACATAGAAGAACTTGTTCGGGTGCCCGGGGATTTCGAAGCCGAAGTAGGGCGCGTCGCGCGAGATGCACCAGCCGCGCAGGGGCTCGTTGAACCACTCCAGAAGCTTGTTCGCCACGTCCGGGGCCGTGTGCCCGGGAATCCAGGTTTTCAGGAATTCCCGGAACGGCTCGAGCTCGAAAAAGAGGTGTTCGCTGTCGCGTGTGATCGGGGCCTTCCCGCAGATCGTGCAGCGGGCGTCCTTCAGCTCCTCGGCGGCATAGGTCTGCCCGCACGCGTCACAGGAGTCGCCGTACTGGCCTTCCGCCCCGCACTTGGGGCAGGTGCCTTTGACAAAGCGGTCCGGCAGGAACATGCTGTCGTGCTCGCAGTAGAGCTGCGGCAGGCTGCGCGTGGTGACCGCGCCGCTCTTCTGCATCGCCTGATAGATCGCGTTGCTGAAGCTTCGGTTCTCTTCGCTGTTGGTGGAGTAGTAGTGGTCGAAACGGATCTCGAAGTCGGCGAAATCCCGGGTGTGCTGCGCATAGCTGCGGGCGATCAGCTCTTCCGGCGTGATGCCCTCCGCGCGCGCGCGCACCATCACCGGCGTGCCGTGGGTGTCGTCCGCGCAGACGTACAGGCAGGCGTGGCCGCGCATCTTTTGGAAGCGGACCCAGAAATCGGTCTGCACATACTCGACCAGGTGCCCGATGTGGATGTCGCCGTTGGCATACGGCAGCGCCGAGGTGACAACCATCTTGCGTTTCTTCGTGACCATGGAAACTCCTTGAGAAAAATTGCGCCTATCTTAGCGCGTTTGCGCCCGTTGCGCCACAGCTTCCCGCCGTCTGCCCTGAGCGCGCCCTGGGCATCGCCAAAGGGCGGACGCCTCGGGGAGGCGTCCCGGCCACGGATGCCCCGTGCCCGTGTTACCTTATGGCCGGGTTTGTGCTGGCCGCAGTGGCGCGTAAAAGCGTACCATGCGGAGCAACGAAAAGGTAAGCGAATCAAAGCGGCGCTGGTTCTGGGGTTCGATGTTCAGCGGTCGACGTCGGGGGTGAAAATGAAGGTAAGAGCGATAGGTTCAGCTGTGTTGTGTGGGGCGGTCATGTGCGCGACGCTGGCCTGCGGCGCGAAGGTGGCTGTGCCGCAGGGGAACTGGCTCGGCGGGCTGCTGCTCCTCGGGGCCGCCTTTCCAAACGTGATGGAGCGGCTGCCGGTCAACAGTCCCGGCGCGACGGCGGACCTCGCGGTCGGTCTCTGGGCCTGGCCCCTGCCGATGGATGTCGACGGCGACGGCGACCTCGACCTGGTGGTCTCCTGTCCGGACGTTCCTTACAATGGCACCTATGTCTTCGAAAACCCGACCCCTCCCGGGCAGAAGCAGCCGATGCCGGTTTTCAAAGCGGGGCGGCGCATCGGGCGCGGTCTGGGAAACGTGCGCGTCAGCCCTGCGGGAGTCCAGCCGCGCGTTCTGTCGCCGGGGAGCGCCTATCCCGATTTCAAGGCCTCGGGATTCGCCCGGCCCGTCACGATCGGCGGCGTCAAGGCGAACGTCCATACGAACGCCGTGCGCGGCAATGTCTGGCAGTACGCCGATTTCGACGGCGACGGCGCCGAGGATCTGGTGATCGGCGTGGGCGACTGGAAAGCATACGGCTGGGACAACGCCTATGACGCGGCCGGAAACTGGACCAACGGCCCGCTGC
Source organism: uncultured Lentisphaeraceae bacterium (assembly GCA_964480555.1). Taxonomy (GTDB): domain Bacteria; phylum Verrucomicrobiota; class Kiritimatiellia; order RFP12; family UBA1067; genus CAYZQL01. The sequence continues at coordinate 1,834 of CAYZQL010000111.1, forward strand.
ACGGACTGGTCTATTGGGTGCGGAACAAGGGAACTTCGGAAAAGCCCGACTACGCGGAGCCGGCTCACGTCTGCGCAGACGGCAAGCCCGTGGACGTGTACGGCAACCCCATGCCGATGTTCAACGACTGGGATGGCGACGGCGACCTCGACCTGCTGTGCGGCGAGTTCATCGACGGCTTCACCTACTTCGAGAACACCGGCACGCGCGCGCGTCCGGACTATGCCGCAGGCCGGCGCGTGAAGGCGCGGGACAGCCGGCCGCTCGTGATGGATCTCGAGATGATCACGCCTACGGCGATCGACTGGGACGGCGACGGCGACCTCGACCTGATCTGCGGCGACGAGGACGGCCGCGTCGCGTTCATCGAAAACACCGGCCGCCTCGGCGCCGACCGCGTGCCGCTCTTCCGGGAGCCGCGCTATTTCCGGCAGGAGGCGGCGGAGCTGAAGTTCGGCGCGCTGGCCACGCCGTGCGGCTGCGATTGGGACGGCGACGGCGACTGGGATCTGATCTGCGGCAACTCGGCGGGCTACATCGCCTTCATCGAGAACCTCAGCGGCAAGGGCGTGGCGCGGCCGCAGTGGGCCGAGCCGAAACGGCTGGAGGCGGGCGGCGAGACCGTGCGCATTCTGGCTGGCCCGAACGGCAGCATTCAGGGCCCGTGCGAGGCGAAGTGGGGCTATACGACGGTGCATGTGACGGACTGGGACGGCGACGGACTTCTGGACATTCTCGCCAATTCGATCTGGGGCAAGGTGGTATGGTACCGCAACGCGGGCACGCGCGCGGCGCCAAAGCTGGAGGCGGCGCGGCCGGTTGAGGTTGAGTGGGAGGGCGCGCAGCCCGCGCTGGATTGGGGATGGGTGCGGCCGGAGGGCAAGGCGCTGCTCACGCAGTGGCGCACGACGCCGGCGGCCGTCGACTGGAACAAGGACGGGCTCGTGGACCTGGTGATGCTGGACCAGGAGGGATACCTCGCCTTTTTCCAGCGGGAGGCCCGTGACGGCAAGCGGGTGTTGCTGCACCCGAAACGTGTTTTCTGTGACGCGAAGGGCGCGCCGCTTCAGCTCAACCCCCGGCGCGGAGGGCACAGCGGAAGAAGGAAGCTCTGCCTCACGGATTGGGACGGCGACGGGACGTGCGACCTTCTGGTCAACGGCGGGAGCGTCGAGCTCTGGCGGCAGGTCGGCGAGGGGGGTGGCCGGTGGTCCTTCAGCAACACGGGAAGCGTCTCGTCGACGGTGTTGGCCGGGCACACGACACACCCCACGGTGGTCGACTTCGACGACAACGGGGTTCTTGATCTCGTCGTCGGGGCGGAGGACGGCTACTTCTATTTTCTGAAGAACCCGCGCGCTCCGGGCGCTGTCGTCCGTCCGTGATTGCTTTTTCGACCCGTTCGGGCATACTTGCCGATGTGCTGACAACCCCTCCATCCACACACTCGGTCGTCGTGCGCGATGCCCGCGCCGGCCGGTGGCTGCTTTTCGAAAACCCACGCGAGATCGTTCAGGCCTTTCGCCCGGAAGAGGTGGCCGTCAAACTCCGGGCTGTCGAGGAGGCGGTTAACGCGTGCGGCCTCCACGCGGCCGGATGGCTCGCCTACGAGGCCGCGCCGGGCTTCGATTCCGCTCTGGCCGTGCGCCCGGACGGCGCCTTTCCGCTGCTCTGGTTCGGGCTCTACGAGGCGCCGCGCGAAATCGCGCTGCCCGCGGCGGACGGCACGCCTGCCGCAGGGCAAGCTGCCTGGGAAGCCTCCGTCACGCCCGAGGAGTACGCGCGCGCCTTTGAGCGCATCAAACGGTGGATCCGCGAGGGCGATACCTATCAGGTGAATCTCACCTACCGCCTGCGCCGCGCGTTTGCGGAATGCCCGTGGCCTTTTTTTGTCCGCTTGGTGGCGGCCCAAGGACCGACCTATGGCGCCTTCATCGCCACGCGCGACTGGACTGTCTGCAGTGCCTCCCCCGAGCTTTTCTTCCGCCTCGACGGAACCCGCCTCGAGTCCTGCCCCATGAAGGGAACCGCGCCGCGCGGCCTGACGCTGGCGCAAGACCGCGCGGAGGCCTCGGCCCTGTGCGCCTCCGAAAAAAACCGGGCGGAAAACCTGATGATCGTCGACATGGTCCGCAGCGACATGGGCCGCGTCGCCGAGGCGGGTAGCGTGAGCGTCCCGCGCCTCTTCGCCCTCGAGAAATATCCGACGGTCTGGCAGATGACCTCCACCGTGGCCGCGGAGACGCGGTCGCCGGTCGCCGAGATTTTCGCGGCCCTGTTCCCGCCCGCCTCCATCACCGGCGCGCCCAAAGCCCGCACCATGCGGCTGATCGCCGAGGTCGAGACGACCCCGCGCCGCGTCTACACCGGCGCGGCCGGTTTCATCGCCCCCGGCCGCCGCGCCCAGTTCAACGTGGCCATACGGACCCTGCTGCTCGACCGCGCGCGCGGCCGCGCCGAGTACGGCGTAGGCGGCGGCATCGTGTGGGATTCGGTCTGCGAGAGGGAGCAGGCGGAGTGCCGGACCAAGCGCCGCATCCTGGATGACGCCCGCCCGCCGTTCTCGCTGCTCGAAACCCTGCTGTGGACGCCCTCGGAAGACTACGCGCTCCTCGACAAACATCTGGCGCGGCTCGCAGAGTCCGCCGAGTATTTCGACGTCGCCCTCGACGCTGCGGCGGTCCGGCAGTCCCTGCTCGCGCGGGCCTGCGCCTTTGCTGAGAGCCCGCACAAGCTCCGCCTGCTCGTCGCGCAAGACGGCGCGGTCACGCTGGAGGCCGAGCCGCTGGCCGCACCTGCGGCGCCAGCCGCGCGTCCGGTCGCGCTGGCGCGGTCTCCGGTGGACCGCTCGGATCCGTTCCTTTACCACAAGACCACGCGGCGCAGGGTTTACGCGGACGCGCTGGCGTCGCGCCCCGGCTTCGACGACGTGATTCTGTTCAACGCCGACAGGGAGGTCACCGAATCGTCGCGGGCGAACGTGGCGGCGGAGATCGACGGGGTGCTGTGCACGCCTCCGGTCGCGTGCGGCCTGCTCGCCGGCACCTGCCGCGCGCACCTGCTCGAGACCGGCGTTCTCGTCGAGCGCGTCATCACGGTCGACGCCCTGCTGCGCAGCCCCCGCGTCTTTCTCGTCAACTCGGTGCGCGGCAGGGTCCCCGTCACCGTCGTCGCCTAGCGGGTCAGGTCACTTCAGCAGCGTCGCGAGCTCCTGTTCGCTTACGGGCACGTCCGGCTGGAACATCGGGCCGGCCATGTAGTCCAGCAGGCTGCGCCGCAGCTGCCGCGCGACGGGGCGCTTCTCCACGTCGCTGCCGACGTCCACGGAGCAGACCAGCAGGCGGCCCGGCCCGACCTTCGCCTCGAAAACCAGCGCCAGCCGCCGGTTCTCGGTATACGCGTCGACCACGGCGACACACGGCCGCAACGCCTGCGGCAGCCCGCCGAGCCGCATCGCCGACGAGCGCATCACCGGCTCCCACCACTGCCAGTCGGAGTGGAAGTCCGTCGGGAAGCCGGCCAGCGCGGGATCGGCCGGGTTGATCAGCAGCCCCATGGTCTTGGAGACTTGGGTGTGCTTCATCTGCACGTTCCAGAAGACCGGCGTGAAGGTGCCGGGAACAGGCTCCTTCAGCGCCTCGGCGTTCGGAAGCAGCAGAACGGAGCCGCCCTGCCGCAGCGCCTCGCGCGCCGCGGCGTCCCACCGCGTGGCGACCTGCACGCCGGCCGGGACGTCGGCGGGGACCTTCGCCGGGTAGACCCAGAGGTTCCACGCGTTGGCGTTCGCGCCGGGCCGCTCGACGCGCAGGACGACCTTGTCCGCGGCGGTGACGGCCGAAAGCGCCGCCTTGACCGTGCCGGCCGCGCCCACGGCGCCGCGCGCGACGGCGGCCTGCGCGAGCTGCCCCTGGCCGTACAGCCGCCCGTCCGCTCCCCGGAGCGACCACGCCGTGCCGCCGGCGGAAGCGCCCTCGCCGTAGTTGGCCACGTCGATCCGCACCTCCAGCGTCTCGTCATTCGTCCACACGCGCTTGGGGAGGCGCGCCAGCAGCACGACGGGCGAGCAGAAGCCGCGGAACTCCGCGGGCGTGATCAGCCCCTTCGACTCCCACAGCGAGCTGAGGATGCCGACGGTCGAGGTGCCCTGGCCGGGGTAGTCGTGGATGTCCAGCAGCTCGAACCCGCCCAGCCCGGGCGTGCGCAAGGCCGACTCGATCTCCTCCTTGTACAAGGCCAGCGCGAGCATCCCCGACGCGCGCGTGAAGTCGCCCGACCACTCGAGCAGCCCTTTCGCCCGCAGGCGTTCGCGGATCTCCTCGAAGTTGTCCGCGCGCTGCGCGCCGTGGTAGCGGGTGATTTCGCGAAGGTCGGGGTAAACCGCCCACTGGCCGACCTCATGCGTCAGCAGAGGACGGTCGAGGCCCTCCAGCGAGGGGCCGTAGTCGAACACCGTCTCCGGCGGCCGCGCGTTGAAGCGCGACGTGTCGATGACCCGCCCGCCGCCCCACTGGATGCCGCACAGCGGCTCTTTTCCGACAACCGGCCACGCGCTCACGTAGAAGTCGTCGATCCGCGCGGGCGCGTCCGACCGGTAAGGGTGGGTGGTGGACGTGTAGAAGTGGCGCGGATCGGTCGTCTGCCCGAAGCGCACCTTCTTGGCCAGCACCTCCTGATGCTTCGCCAGAAATTCGGATTTGGCCCCCGCGACCAGTTGCTCGTTGCCCATGGAGACAAGGAGCAGCGAGGGGTGGTTGCCGTACGCCGTCAAAAGGTTCTCGAGCTCGGCGCTGAGAAAATCCTCGACGCTCTTGGCCTCGTCCTTCGAGGGGCAGGAAGTGCCCGGGACCTCCACCTGGAAATAGAAGCCCAGCTCGTCCGCCGCCGCGAACGCCGCGTCGGGCGGGGTGCAGGAGTGGAAGCGGAACAGGTTCAGCCCATAGGTCTTCGCGATGCCGATCACCTTGCGCCACGACGCCACGTCGACGGGCGGGTGCCCGGTGAGCGGGAAGATGAAGTCCTCCAGCGTGCCGCGCAGGAAGACGGGCTGCCCGTTGAGGGTGAACTGCGTGCCGCGCTTGCCCAGCTCACGCAGGCCGAAGTCCACGCTGCGCGCGTCAGAGCACGCCGGCCCCGTCAGCGCGAGCGCGAGCGTGTAGAGCTGCGGCGTGAACTCGTCCCAAGCCCGCACCGGCTTCTCGGCCTTCAGCCGCCGCTCGAAGCGCTGCTCCGCATCGCCGTTCAGCTCCAGGGTCCACTCGGCCGCCGCCACCCGCTCCTCCGGCTGCCCCTTCGCCGTCCACTGCGCGCGGAGCGTGGCCGCGCCTTTCTTGCCGGTCAGGTTCCGGACCTTTACGCGCACGCCGACCGAGGCGGCGGCGACCTCGGGGTAGACGTCCGCCGCCGCGAGGGAAACGGGATCCTGCGCCCGCAGTTCGATCCGCCCGAGGATGCCGTTCCAGTTGTACGACCACGTGTGGTGCCCGCCGCAGTTGAGCTTCGCGCCGCGCTTCACCTCGGTGGTCAGGTCCAGGTACTTGATCAAGTTGTCCGGGCTGACCTCCATGCCGGTGTGGCGGTTGGCGTTGTCCACCATCACCGTCAGGCGGTGCCGCCCGGGAGTCAGCGCCTTCGACACGTCGTACACATGCGGCGCGACCAGGCTGTTCCGCGTCCCCTGCAGGCGGTCGTTGACCCAGACGAAGGTTTCCCACTGGCAGCGCTCCAGGAACAGCTCGATGCGCTGGCCGCGCCACGTGTCCGGAATCACAACCTCGGTCTGGTACCACACGGCGCCCGTGTAGCTGTACACCGCCGTCAGGCCGCGCAGGTTCCCTTTCCCCGGCTCCGGCTTCGCCGCGGCCGGGATGCGCGGATTGGAGACGACGGTGCCGGGTAGCCGGGCCGGGTCGCCGGCGAACACCTCGCCCGGCCAGCCCTTGCGGATTCCCTCGCCCGCGGGGTCCATCCGGATCTGCCACTCGCCGGCCAGCGTCTGCACCTGCGTGCCGCACAAGCCGACGGCCGCGCTGCCCGCAAAAAGCGTGATCGCCAAAATGAACTGAAGTCCCTGTTTCATACCTGCTCTCATCAATTTATCGGATGGCCCGACGGTGAACACCATGGCGCTTTGATTAAATACAAATTCGGCACGCATTGCAAGTATGCCGCACCTGCGGTGCCCGAATTCCGGGGTTGACTCTTTTCACTTCCCCTTCATAATAGGCGTCAATCATAGGAACGGGAAAGCCCTGTCCCTTCCTATGACAGGTCCGTGGCACAAGCCGCGGCTATTCCGTGAATCCGACAAGAAAGGCCCTATGAACACGAATGACGGCATCCGGTTTTCCCGCGCCAGGCTTCTCTTTCCGCTCGTGACCCTCCTGCTGAGCGTCGCCGTTCCCTGCGCAGCGTCGGCTCAGCCGCAACCCGCCGACCCGCTGCCCCTGATTCCGCCGCCCCAAGAAATCCGACTTTCTGAGAAGGGCGGCTTCACCGTCACCGCCAAGACGCGCATCGCCGGCCCCGAGGCGCTCACAGCCATCGTCAAGGACGTCTTGGCCGAGCGCGTGAATCTGGCCGGTCTGGCGACGGGAAGAGGCGGCATCGCGGTCGCCAAGCCGCGCGACCCGGCCGACGGGCTCTGGAAACACGACCAGGCCTATCTCCTGACCGTGCAGGCCTCGGGCATCTCGATCGAAGCGGCGGACAGCGCGGGCGTCTTCTATGCCGCCCAGACCCTCGCCCAACTCATCCAGCACAAGCCGGCCCTTCCGGCGCTCGCGATCCGGGACTGGCCCGCCATCCGGACCCGGCTGGCCATGATCGCGACCGACCAGGGCGGATTCCAGGTCATCGACGTCGACTACTGGAAGCGCATCATCCGCGAGCTCGCGGCACTCAAGCTCAACGCGGTCATGCCCTATTTCGACGGAGGCACCTACAAGTACCGCAAGTATCCCTTCCTCGGCTCCAAAGGCGACGACGGGTTCACGATGGAGAAGGCGAAGCTCCTGAGCGACTACGCCGCCAAACATTTCGTCCAGCTGATTCCCCAGCAGAACTCCATCGGCCATCTGGGCGGCGTGCTCGGCCACAAGGAGCTGCAGCACCTGCGCGACGGCGGCGGAACCATCAACACCGTGCTGCCGGAAACCTTCGGCTTCCTCGGCGACCTCTACGACGAGCTGGCCGAGGCCTTCCCGAACGCCACCGCCATCCACATCGGGGGCGACGAGTTCGGCCACGACTTCGGCAAGAACCCGCTGGTCGCCGCCCGGGTCGCGCAGGTCGGCCGCGCCGCCGTCTACGGGGAGTTCATGACGAAGGTCCGCGACATGCTCAAGCAGCGCAACCGCGGCATGATGATCTGGTGGAACGAGCAGGGCTTCACCATCGAGGCCGGCGCCCTGATGCCCAAAGACATCGCCGTCTTCGACTGGCACTACGGCGCGCAGAAGGATTATCCCTCCCTGGACAACCTCCTGAAGGCCGGCTTCACCGCTCCTTGGGCCACGCCCGCCGTGACCCGCTACTACGACGCGAGCAACGACTGGGGCCCGACCTTTGCCAACATTCACAACTTCGCGGTCGCCGGGGCCAAGCGCAACGTCCCCGGCCTCTGCACCTGCACGTGGGTCCACGGCATGTGGGGCGGCCGCAACATGTTCGAGCTCAACCTCTACGGCCTGGCCTACAGCGGCGAGTGCGGCTGGAACCCCTCCGCCGAGATCGAGACCGCCGCCTTTGCCCGCGCGTTCGCCGCCCACTGGCTGGGCTGCAAGGACGCCGATGCGGCAACTTGGGTGCTTGACGGCGTCCACACCCCGTACGGAGAGCCCAAGGCGCAGAAATTCTGGCGCAACAACCGGGGCCAGGAGACCTACGCCGGCTCGCCGCTCACGGCCATCATGGACCTCGTCAAGGCCACGCCCGCCCTGGAGGCCGACGCGAAAACCCTGCTGGGCTTCTGCGACCGGGCCGACGCCGCCTTGGACTCCCTCAAGCGGGCCGCGACGCGCAACCGGCTCACGCTCGACTACTTCAAGCACGATGTCCGGATCCACCGGCTGGCGGCAAACCGCGTGCTCGCGGCCGCCGAGCTGGTGCGCTGGTCCGGCGGCCTGAAGCTCCCCAAGCCCGTTCCCGAAAAAGAGCTGGTCCGCCTCGACTTCGCCTCGCCCCGGCTCCCCGCCAGCCTCGCGAAAGCCGCTCCGGCTGCGAAGATCGAGGAGGGCCGCCTCCTCACCGCGCCCGGCGACAACTGGAAAAGCAACGGGCTCACCGTCGGCCCCATGCCCCTGCCGGAAGCCGGCGTGCTCGTGGAGTTCGACCTGCTCGCGCGGCAGTTCGGGCCGCAGTTCCAGCAGCTCGCCTCCGGCAAGCCCTCGACGCATCACTACATGGTGTTCATCGGGCCGGACCGGCGCTTCCACCTCTACACCCGCTCCGGAGCGAGCTGGAGCGAGCAGAGCACGCTCGGGTCGGCCTGCGCGACCGGCACCGCGTACCGCTGCGCGGCCGTCATCAAGCGGGAGAGCTTCTCGTTCAAAGCCACGGACCTCAAGACCGGCAAGCTGGTTTGCCGCTCGGGGATCGTCCCCATGGACGCCGTCGGGCCGGAGCTGCTGTTCACCCTTTCCGACTGCCACGCCGACGCGGGCAAGAGCGCTCCCGCGACCGAGTGGGACAACGTGGCGGTGTCCGCGCTGACGCCTGTTCCCGAACAGGTCATCGCGCCGCCCGCGGGGTTCATCGAGCGTCTGCGCCAGCTCATCGCGGAGCACACCGTCATCGAAGAGACCTTCCGCAGGTCGGTCCTCGAGGCGGGCGGAGGCTCCGCCGACACCGGCAACCTGGGCAAAGGGGCCATGCAGTTCCGCAGCCGTCAGGGCCGCGAGGACGCCGAGCACCTGATCCGGGACCTCGCCGCCGGCCGCCTGCCCGCGAGCTTCGGCGAGTGAGAACGAACGCCGAAGGGGTTGACCACAAAGGGCACATAGGGTCTTGAATAGCCTTTGTGCACTGTGTGTCCTGTGTGGTCACCACCGTGATGTGCTCAAAGGGACTCTGCCTCTCTGCCTCCCCGTTGCGGTTTGAACTTTCCTCCCGGTGCGTAATCCGTATACTTGAGGGGCCTGTGAAGAACGCCTGCGGACAGGACGAGCAGACGCTCGTCCCTCCCGAAACAGGACCAACGTGCGTCCGGGAGGGGCAAGCGTCTGCTTGCCCGCCGCCTGCGGACGCGAACATCGAACGCTGAACGCTGAAGTTATTGAAAGGGAAAGGCCATGTCGAAGTTGACCATCAAGCCGTCCGGAAGTTGCCGCTATGACGAAGTGTCGCTCGGGGAGGTCATGCTGCGCCTCGATCCGGGCGACCTGCGCATCAGGAACACGCGCGAATTCAAAGTGTGGGAGGGCGGCGGCGAATACAACGTCGCGCGCGGCCTGCGCAAATGCTTCGGCCTGCGCACCGGCGTGGTCACGGCATTCCCCGAGAACGACATCGGCCGCCTCGTCGAGGACTTCATCCTGCAGGGCGGCGTGGACACGTCGCTGATCCGCTGGGTGCCGTTCGACGGCACGGGCGCGGCGGCGCGCGTGGGGCTGAATTTCACGGAGCGCGGCTTCGGCGTGCGCGGCGCGCTGGGCGTGAGCGACCGCGGCCATTCGGCGGCGTCCCAGCTGAAGCCCGGCGACATCGACTGGGAGCAGCTTTTCGGCACGCTGGGCGTGCGCTGGTTCCATACGGGCGGCATCTATGCGGCGCTGTCCGCCACAACCCCGCCGGTGCTGGAAGAGGCCATGGCGGCGGCGCGCAGGCACGGCACCGTCGTCTCGTACGACCTGAACTACCGGCCCTCGCTGTGGAAAACGACCGGCGGGCTGAAGGCGTGCCGGGAGGTCAACCGCCGGCTCGCGAAATACGTCGATGTGATGATCGGCAACGAGGAGGATTTCACGGCGTGCCTCGGGCTGGAGGTCGAAGGCGTTGACGCGACTCTCAGCGCGCTCCCGCTCGACGGGTTCAAGCGCATGATCGAACGGGCGGTCGGCGAATTTCCAAATTTCAAGGCGTGCGCGACCACGTTGCGCGGGGTCAAGACCGCCTCGGTCAACGACTGGAGCGCCATCTGCTGGTACGACGGCGCGTTCCACCAGGCCATGGAGATGAAGGACCTGTGGGTCTACGACCGCGTGGGCGGCGGCGACAGCTTCGCCTCCGGGCTGGTCTACGGCTTCCTGACGTTCAACGACGCGCAGAAGGCGGTCAACTACGGGTGCGCGCACGGCGCGCTGGCCATGACCACGCCGGGCGACACCTCGATGGCTTCCAAAGCCGAAGTCGAGAAGCTGGTCGGCGGCGGCAGCGCCCGCGTGGTGCGCTAAAGGGGTGAAGGGGGTGGGCCATGGTCCGTGACATCCGGGAGCACAACGAGCCGATCGACACCACGGGGCTGCCTTCGCTCGACGACTCGCTGAGCGGGATTCTGGCGGGCGACAACATCGTCTGGCACGTGGACCGCATCCAGGACTATAGCTCCTTCGTGACCCCTTACGTGCAGGCGGCGCTCCGCGACGGGCGCAAGCTGGTCTACTTCCGCTTCGCGCGGCACGAGCCGCTCCTGCCGGAAGAGTTCCCGTGCGAGCGGCACACGCTCTGCCCCGAAGACGGCTTCGAGGTCTTCATCCACCGCATCCACCAGGTCATCGGCGAGGCCGGGTACGGCGCGTACTACGTGTTCGACTGCCTCTCGGACCTCGCGACCGACTGGTACTCGGACGCCATGCTCGGCAACTTCTTCATGCTGACTTGCCCGTACCTCTACAAGCTGGAGACCATCGCCTACTTCGGCCTGCTGCGGCGGCACCACTCGCGGCACGCGACCGAGCCGG
>CAYZQL010000112.1:0-12716 GCA_964480555.1 uncultured Lentisphaeraceae bacterium
ATGGTCGTCTACTACCTGCACGAGCGGGCGTGGCAGACGGTCTCGCGAGGGACCGTTCGCGCCCTCTTCAGGCGGCGCCTCCAGGCGCTCCAGCCGCTGCCCTACGCGGCCGCCGGAACGCACCGGCAAGAAAGGAGCACATGAACGATATCAAAAGCTATCTGGACGAGCACGAAAACAAGAATCTGCTGCGGTTCATCACCTGCGGCTCGGTGGACGACGGCAAGTCGACGCTGATCGGCCGTCTTCTTTACGACAGCAAGCTGATCTACGAGGATCAGCTCAGTTCGCTGCAGGACGCGAGCGCGAAGAACGGCACCACCGGCGCGGGCGAAATCGACTACGCGCTGCTCTTGGACGGGCTGAAGGCCGAGCGTGAGCAGGGCATCACCATCGATGTCGCATACCGCTATTTCTCCACTCCGCAGCGCAAGTTCATCATTGCGGACACGCCGGGCCATGAGCAGTACACGCGCAACATGGCCACCGGCGCGTCGACGGCCAACCTGGCCGTCATCCTGATTGACGCGCGCTATGGCGTGGTCACCCAGACCCGGCGGCACGCGTTCATCGCCTCGCTGCTGGGTATCCGGCACCTGCTGGTCGCGGTCAACAAGATGGACATCGGCGGGTATCAGGAGGAGACGTTCCGGGCGATCCGGCAGGCGTTCAGCGACTTTGCGCAGAAGCTGGACATCCCGGACATACGGTTCGTCCCGATCTCGGCGCTGAAGGGTACGAACGTTGTGGCCCGGGCGCCCGCTCTGACGCCGTGGTACGCCGGCCCTTCGCTGTTGGAGTTGCTCGAGGCCATCGATGTCTCGCAAGACCTGAACCTGCGCGACTTCCGCTTTCCCGTCCAGGTTGTGATCCGCCCGGACCTGAATTTCCGGGGCTTTGCCGGAACGGTGGTTTCGGGCACGGTGAAGCCCGGCGATCAGGTCCGCGTGCTGCCGTCGAACAAGACGTCGTCGGTCAAGCGGATCGTGACGTCGGACGGGGATCTCCAAGAGGCGTTCGCGCCGCAGGCCGTCACGCTGGAGCTGGCCGACGAGGTCGACGTCAGCAGCGGCGACATGATCGTTCACGACAACGACTTGCCGCACGTGAAGGACCGGTTCGAGGCGGTGGTGATCTGGTTGGGCGAAGCCCCGCTGAGGGCGGGCTCGCGCTATCTGGTCCGCCATGCCGGGCGCTTCGTCAAGGCGCGCGTCGAGGCGTTGCTCTATGCGGTCGATGTGAACACCATGGAACAGAAGGGCGCGGAAGAGCTGCCGCTTAACGGAATCGGCCGCGTGGTCATCGAAACGACGCAGCCGCTCTACTTTGACGCGTATGCCGAGAACCGTGCGACGGGCAGCCTGGTGTTTGTCGATCCGGTCAGCAACGGCACGGTCGGGGCCGCGATGGTCACGGACAGCGTCTTTGTCGACGCGGGCGCTCCGCGCGTGGTGAGCGATGCGGCCACGCTGCTGCGCGACCATGTCGAGCGGCGCGAGTTTCACTGGGAGACCGGGCTGGTTTCCGCCAGGGATCGGCGGATCCGCAACCGGCACGTCGGCAAGGCGGTGATCGTCACCGGCACGTCGGCCCAGGCGGTTCAGGCCTTCGGGAAGGAGCTGGAGCTGCGGCTGTTCTTGCTGAACCTCAACTCTTATTTTTTGGGGTTCTCAAGCCTTTCGCGCGGCCTGGCTTCGGATGTCAGGGGCAACCGGTCGGAGCACGACGCGCAGATCCAGCGGCTGGGGGAGCTGGCGCGTATCCTTACGGATGCGGGGCTGATCTTCATCACGGCGCTGCCGGATTTGGACGCTTACACCGTCGACCGGCTCAAGGTTTTGAATCAGCCGAACGAGCTGATCGTCGTGGGGCTTGGGGACGCGGCGCGAATCGGCGTGGAGGCGGCGATCACCCTCGACGAGACCGAAGAGATCGGGCCGCGCGTCGATGCGGTGCTGGGGTTTCTGGCGGACCAACGTGTGATCCCGGAGTACTGCATCTGAGCGACGGCAACCCGGCGTGAGTCCGGTTGAGAACACGGGAAAACTGTGCCATACTATCAGGCAAGTGAGGAGTGCGATGGGGAAAAAGTATAGCGGATTGAAAGAGGCGTTCGACGGGTTTCTGGCGGGAGCCGTGACTCCCGAGGCGCTCAAGCCGGTCGCGGCGCCATTCGGCATCTATCAGCAGCGCAACGGGAACTTCATGGTGCGCGTGAGGGTCAATGGCGGTGAGATCGCCTGCGGGAAACTCGCCGGCCTTGCCGGCATCCTCGACACGACCGGTGGCCGCGTGCACCTGACCTCGCGGCAGGACGTGCAGCTGCACGACGTGCCCGCCGCGCGTGTCTTGGACGCCGTGCTGGCGAGCGACCGGCTCGGCTTGCCGTTCAAGGGCGGGGGCGGCAACACGTATCGGAACATTCTGGTGAGCGCGGACAGCGGCCTGTCGGAGGAGGCCCTGTTCGACGTCTACCCCTATGCCCAGGCGCTCAACCGGGCGATGCAGCGATGCGAGAAAGCCTTCGCCCTGCCGCGCAAGCTCAAGATCGGGTTCTTTACGGGCGGGCACGAGTTGGTGCGGGCTTCCGTCCAGGATTTGGGCTTTGTCGCGAAAATACGTGACGGCCAGAAAGGTTTTTCCGTCTACGTCGCGGGAGGGATGGGGCGCGAGAGTTCGGTCGGCCTGGAGCTATGCGGCTTTCTTCCGGCGGCTCACACCGTCCGTGCGGCCGTGGCCTTGACGGAGCTGTTCTACGATCATGGCGACCGCGTCAACCGGCATCAGGCGCGCCTGCGTTTTCTGCTGAAGCGTTTAGGAGCCGAGGCGTTTCAGCGGCTCTATCTGGAGTATTTCGCCCGGACGGAGGCAGCGGCGGTCCGGGTGCGTGCCGCCGCGCCGCATGACGCGGTGATTCAGGGGCTGAAGCGTGGCCGTGCGGCCACGGACGTCGCGGGCTTTCCGCTATGGGAGCAGATTGCGGTTTCGCCGACGCGTTTCGGCGGCGAGGTCACGTCGGTGCGGCTCTTTGTGCCCTACGGCAATCTCGAGGCGGGGCAGCTTCGAGCGCTGGCGGCGCTGGCGGAGGAATACGGTTCGCCGGCGGTCCGTCTGCTGCCCACGCAGGACATCCTGCTCCCGCTGGTTCACCGCTCTGCGCTGGCCGGGCTATACGAGCGGCTGCGACGGGAGTTGGGCGAGATCGACCTCACCTTTTCCTCTTACAAGGGACATCTCGTGACTTGCGTCGGCGCGTCGGTCTGCAAGCTCGGCGTCGCGGATTCGCCGGCGGTGGGCGATGCGATCGCCGCCTTCTTGGACCGCTTCCTGCCGCCCGACACGCCGGAGAAGCTGAGGTTGCTCAAGGCGGTGGCGGACGGCCTGCGCATTTCGGGCTGTCCCAACGCCTGCTCGGGCCACCCGGCCGCGCGGATCGGCATCGAATGCCTGCGGCGGCGGGAGGGCGAGGCGGCCAAGACGCTCGGCTGCGTGTTTGCGGGCGCGGGAGTCGGGCAGGATGGCCAGGTCCGGCTTTCCGGGCGGATGCCCGGAGAGCCAGTCTCACCCGAGCAGCTCGCACAGAGGGTGGTGGAACTGGGTCACGAACCGCTCACGCTTCAGGGGAGGACGGGAGGGTGAACCAGAAGGTGTTGCCCGTGTCAGGTTCACTGAGGAGGCCAATCGTTCCGCCTTGGGCTTCCACGGCCATTTTGCAGAAGGCCAACCCCAGACCCGTTGACAGAGCAGGTCTGTTTGAGGACTGATCGGCGACGCCGAATTTTTCGAATATTTTCTTGTGCAGCCGAGGGGGGATCACGGCGCCTGAACTGCGCACCCAGAGCTTGACGCCGCCGGGATCAGGTTCCGCGCCGAATGCGATCTCGCTGCCGCAGGGAGAATACTTGGCGGCGTTCGAGAGAAGGTTAACGAGAATGCGTTCGCTCATGCCGATATCGCACTGCAAGGAAGGGCAAGACGCGGCGATCCGCGCGGTGAGGCGATGGCGCTCCGACGGGGTGAACGAGTGCGCTGCTGCGGCGTGAAAGAGCGCGTCGACGGTGACCGGCACGGGTTTCAGCGGGAGCCCATTGTTTTCCATGCGGTTGATATCGATCATCGCGGACACCATCCGGCTGAGAAGTCGTGTGCCTTGGATAGCCGCTTTCAGGCTTTCAGAGCCTTCTTCTGTCAGGAGCGGGGAACAGGTGTCCGCGAGGAGCTCGAGGTGTCCTTGAATGACCTGCAGCGGACTCCGCATGTCATGCGCCAACATGTGGACCAGCGTGTCGCGGTGTTGCTCGAGCGCCTTTAATTGCGAGTGCTGGTGAGTCAGCTGGGCATACGACTCCTGCAAGGCAAGATGGGTACGAACGCGGGCCAGCACTTCGGGCGCCCGAAACGGCCGGACGATATAGTCGACCCCGCCGCACTCAAAGCCGGCGGCGATGTCTTCCGCTTCAGAGAGGCCGCTGATAAAGAGGATGGGAATTTTCCGGAGCGCTTCCTCTGCCTTGAAGCTGCGGCAGACTTCGAAGCCGTCCATGCCCGGCATCCGGATATCCAACATGACCAAATTGGGCGGGTCGGCGCGCGCTGCGGCGAGAGCCAACTCGCCGCGCCGAAAAACAGACATGTGATAGCCGGCGTGAGAAAGCAAGTTTTCGAGCACACACAGGTTGTCCGGCTCGTCGTCGATGAGCATGACTTTGTTGGAGGGTGCGGGCTTTGCAAGAGCGGCTTTCATGGGTTTGTCCTTTTGTGGCGGGCAACGTTTATTCGCAAGGGAGAGAAATGTCGAGAACGAGGCCTTTCCGCTCTCCGTTTTGGATGGACACGCTTCCGTTAAACAGTCGAATGATCCGGCTGGCGAGAGCGGCTCCTAAGCCGAAATCGCCTCCGGGTGTGAGCAGGGTGTGCTGGCCGCCGACCTCAAAGAAAGTTGCGAGGGCTTCGGGCGACAAGGTTTTTCCGCCGGTCACAATCCGCACGGTCACCTGCTTACAGGACGGAGCTATGCCCAGCGAGACGGCGTCGCTTTCGCAGGCGCAACAGCCGGCCGTGAGCAGCAGGTCGGTGAAGGCGCGGGTGAGTAATTCCGACTCCGCAAGGACGCAAACCGGCTTGGCGGTTTCCAGCGCCTCCGACCGTATCCTCCTCGGGATGCGAGCGGCCGCTTCTTCCACTGCGCTTTGGAGCAGGGTCGCCAGCTGAAGGGGCCTCACGTCGTAGCGCTCGGCGGCGATGTCAATCCGGGTAAGCGTGGCGGCATCATCGATCAGCTTGTTGATGCGGCCGCACGAAAGGTCAAAGCTCTTGCGCAAGGCGCTCGATTCGGTGTCGGCCCGCCGCTCCATGAGCAGCAACTCGGTAACGGCAAAGACCTCGGTTAGCGGCGTCCGCAACTCGTGGGCAAGCGTGTTGAGCCACTGCGTTTTCGCGCCGTCCCAAATGCGTAAGCGCCGATGGGCCTCAGTGAGCTGCTGGACGCGCTGAGCGACGAGGCTTTCCAGGTGGAGCCGCTGGTTGCGCAGGCGGAGATGCGTGTGAACACGGGCCAGCACTTCGGTTTCGGAAAAAGGCTTCGTCACATAATCGACGCCGCCTGCAGCGAACGCCCGCACCTTGTCTTCCGTGCCGGCGAAGGCGCTCAAAAAAATAACGGGAACCGATTCAAGGTGCTCGTCCGCCTTCATGAGCCGGCAGGTTTCGAAGCCGTCAACGGTCGGCATCCGGATGTCCAGCAGCACCAGGTCGGGCGGCTCGACGCTTGCGGCGGCGAGGGCCTTCTTGCCGCACGGGAACGCCCGCACGCTCAAGCCCTCCCGCTCCAGCATCTCGCCGAGCACGTTCAAGTTATCGGGCTCGTCGTCAACAATCATCACGGTGGCGTGACGGAAGTGGTGTTTCATCGGGGGTTCCCTCTTTCACTGCGGCGAGCAGAAGGAGCAGACGGTCATAATCGTAAGCATTAACGAGAACGCCGATTTCAGCAGCCAGTTCGGCATGGTCGAGCGAGAGCTCCTCGACGAGCTTTCGGAGCTGCGTGATATCGCCGCGCTGCAGGGCAAGGTACAGGGAGCTCTGCCGCTCCGACGACAAGGCTGAAAGAGCCTCGGAGGTGAGCGCATAGGGCTGTTTGGGCACGAGATCAAGGGAGGGCGGCCCATCGTACTCATAGCGGACGCCGGTCACGCGCCTGATCTCCTCCAGCAGCGTGTCCCTCCGAACAGGTTTAGGAACATAGCCGTTCGCTTCAGCGGCAAGAGCGGAGGATTTTTCGTCGGTGTCGCCGGAAGCCGTCACGATCAATACGGCAAGCCTGCGCCCGCCGGGAAGCGTGCGTAAAATGCGGACGGCTTCATAGCCGTTCATTTCCGGCATTTGCTTGTCCATCAGAACGAGCCCGATGTCGTGAGTCTGGCTCAAGAGGCTCAGAGCCTCGGCGGCGCTGCCTGCGGTTTCCACAGTAAAGCCGACGGGCTCCAGCATGGCGGTCAGCACGTCTCTGCTGGCGGGGTCGTCATCCACCGCCAGGACGTGGCAGGCTTGCTGGCCCGGAGCCAGACGGCATATTTTCCGTGTCGGCAGAAGCTCGGCCAGTTCAGCCACGCGTGTTCGGAAGGTGAAGCGGAACGTGCTGCCCTCTCCTTGTTTGCTTGTGACGGTGATATCACCTCCGAGTCTTTGCGCGTAACGACGGCTCAGGGGCAGCCCTAATCCTGTTCCCTTGCCGAATTGCTTGCCGCTTGCGGACTGCTCAAAGACATTGAAGATGCGGTCCACTTCGTTGGCCGCAATTCCGGTGCCCGTATCGTGGACGTCGATGGCTAAGGTGATGTCGCGCGGAGGGTCTGTACGCAAAACGCAGGCAGACACCCGAACGCTGCCCTTCGCGGTGAACTTCAGCGCGTTGCTTACCAGATTCACAAGGATCTGGCGAATTTTTCCGGAATCGGAACAGATGAATTGGGGCACACCCGGGCCGCGATGTAACTCCAGGGCGACGGCTTGAGTGTCTGTCTGACGGACGAACATGAGGCGCACGTCTTCGAGGGCATGATAGAGGTCAAAGGCGCTCTCCGAGAGCGCCAGCGTGTGGGAATCGCTGCGCGCGAGCTCCAGCAGATCGTTGAGGAGGCGCAGGAGATGCTCGCCGCTGCGTGAAATCGTTTTAAGACGTTCTCCTGTCGGGCACCGCTGGCACGTCTGCCTCATGATTTGCGCGTACCCGAGAATGGCGTTGAGGGGCGTCCTGATTTCGTGCGACATGTTGGCCAAGAACAGGCTCTTCGCGCGGGCGGCCTCTTGGGCCGCATGACAGGCCTCAGACAAACGGTTCTGGAGGTCTCGCATTTCATGTTCGGCGGCCCGCCGGGACTCAAAATTCGCATAGAGTTCCGCCAGCACCTGCAGGAGGGAGACCTCCTCTTCTTGCCAGACCCTTTTTTCACGGACGGCATCGAAGCCCACGAAGCCCAGGCACCTTGAGGCCTGCATCAGCGGCAGCGTGATCAGGGAGTGGATGCCCTGCGGCTCGAGAACCTGCCGCACGCCGCTGTCGGGAGGCAAAGCCGTCACGTCGGGGACATGCATCATTTCTCCTCGACGGTGCGCGGCGACCCAGTCCGGCACGAGGGAGAAAGGAATCTCTTGCAGGTTGCCGATTTCGGGGGTGATGCCGGTGTTGCACCACTCGTGGGTGTTGGAGATGACTTCGCGCTTTAAGTCGTATGCGAACAGGTAGGCCCGGTCGGCCTGGATGAGCTGCCCCATGGTCTCAAGCGACTGACGGATCGCCGCATCTTGTTCTTCGAGTTGAACGTTGACGAAATCGGTGGCGAGGCGCATCAGCGTGTGCTGGAGGCGCGAAAGTCGCGCCAGCTCGGCTTCGGCCCGCTTGCGGGCCGTTATGTCGTTCATGACGGTGAGCAGGTAGCGCTGCGACTGGCTGTTGATGATTTCGCCCGAAAAAAGCCCGACGAGCACGGTCCCGTCTTTGCGGCGGACCTGGAGTTCGGCGTCTGTGATGCTGCCGTCCTTTATAATCGTGTCAGCCACACGGGTCAGCTGGTCCTGATCCAGAAACAAGCCGACTTCGGACGACGTTCGGCCGAGGACATCCTCGCGCGTATAGCCCAGCTTGGTCAGGAAGGTGTCGTTGACGTCTAGAAACCGTCTGTCGGAAAGTGCCGATAGCGCGATCAGGCTCGGGTTTTTACGGAACAGGCGCTCGAAAAGCTGTTTCGCCTCCTGCTCGGCGCTCAAGTCTTTACTTATGCCGAAGAGGCAGTCGGCCCCGTTCCATTTTCCGAACCACACGCGGGTCTCGACGGGAACCGGACGTCCATCCTTGCGGGCCAGTGGCAGAGGGCAGTTTTCACGCTCCCCCCGGAACATGGCGGCGAAGATTTCTTCCGCCTCCTCACGCTTGTCCGCCGGATGCAGATCCAGCAGATGCGCCTCGGCGAGTTCAGCCGGCGTGTAGCCCAAGATCCGGGTGACCGCGTTGTTCGTGTAAAGGATGCGCCCCTCCGGAGTGCCCACCATGATCATGTCGGTCAGGGTTTCAAAAAAGGTGCGGAAGTTGGCCTCGCTTTCCCTCAGCGCGGCCTGGGTCCGTTTCGTGTCGGTGATGTCCCAGTTTGTCCCGACCATCCGAAGCGGCTGGCCGGCGGCATCCCGCTGGACGGTGGCAAACCCCCGGATGAAATGGACGGAGGCGTCGGGCCACACGATCCGGAAATCAAGGTTGAAATCCTTTTCGCCCGACAAGGCTTGCCGGACGGCCTCGTCGCTCCGTTGCCGGTCTTCGGGGTGAAGAGCCTGTTGCCAGGCCTCGTACTCGCAGTCGAACGCCTCGCGTGTGATTCCGTAAAGGCGATACATCTGGTCGTCCCAAAGAAGGCGGTCCGCGACGACATCGTAGTCCCAAATGCCGACGCCTCCCGCCCGGGTCGCTACGGTCAGGCGCTCGGCGCTCTGTTGTAACGATGCTTCGATGCGCTTGCGCTCCGTGATGTCACGGGCGGAGCCCTCCACTCCGACAACCGTTCCCGCCTCATCGGTTAACGGCGTCGCGCTGGTGTTGTGCCAAAACCACGACCCGTCGTGGTGCCGCATGCGATATTCAATGTTTTGCTGACGCTGCCGCGAAGTGATCGTCGCCTCAAGGAAGGTCATGAAGGCCACGCGTTCCTCAGGATGGATGAAGTCTTGGAAGCGCCGCCCGAGCACTTGCCCGTCCGGGTGTCCGAGAAGCCGGTGCCACGCGGGGGAGGCAAAGGAGAGGGTCCCGTCGCAGGAGAGCGTGTAGATGATGTCGCGGCTGTTGTCGACGAGGAGGCGGTATTTGTCTTTGCTGCGCCGCAAGTCGAGGGTCAGCGCGTGCGCCATCCGCTGCGCTTCAGCACGGGTGTTTTGCATTGTCCGGATCAGGACAAAGAGCAGGACGCTGACGAGGACGCAGCCCGCCCACGTTCCGAAAACTTTGAGGCGGTCGGCGGAGAGCGGATGGCCGTTTGCCTGTGTCAGGCAGAGCGTCCAGCGATGCCCGTTGAAGATGATCGGGAGCACCTTCATGAAGCGCATGCCTTTTCCAAGCGTCGCGTGGATATTCGGGTGGCACTCGCAGAGCAGTTTTTCGGGGACGGGGTGCTCGCCGTCGAACGCCGCCATATGAAAGGTTTTTCCGTGCTGGCTAAGAAACTTGGAGAAGATGCCTTGGAACAGATCGTTCATCCGATAAGGGCTGTAGACCCAGCCGTAGAGTGCGGCCCGCCGCTGCTCAACCGACCGTACAGGCATGCCCTTGCGGTATACCGGGACATACATCAAGGCGCCGGCTTGAACGTCTTCGGCGGTTTCCTGCACCAAGGTGACTTTTCCCGACAACGCAGCGGCGCCGGTGTCCCTCGCCTGCTCCATCGCCAGCCTGCGCACGGGCTCCGTAAGCATGTCGTAGCCGAAGGCGCGCAGGTTGCGCTCTGAAAACGGCTCCAGGTAGATGATGGATGAATAATACGCCCGTTCGCCCTCTGGCTTTACAGAATAATCGGGGAAGCCCTCGTCGCGGATCGTCTGAAGGTGCCCGGTCAAGCCCGGACGCGGGATCAGAAGCGAGAATCCCATGCCTTGGATGCCGGGAAGCAAGGCGTCGAACTGCTGGTGTCGGATGAAGGAGCACCATTCCTCACGGGTGACCGTTTCGGAGGATTGAAAGAGCGCGGCACCTCCCAGCAGAATACGCGCATGGTCTTCCAGCCGATTCAGAAGGGTCTGGTGGACCTCTTTGACGTGGGCTGAGAACTCTTGCTCCGCACCGTTCGTCACAAAGGTGTGAACAAATAGGGCCGCCCCCGTGGCGAGAATGACGCCGGCCGTCAGGACAAGCCTCGCCGTGAGTCCTGAAAGCAGGCGGGCGCGCTCAAGAAGGGCTCTTAGGGTATGCGGGCATGTCATCATTTATCGGATTGGGGAGCCTTGCCTAAGCGGGTGACAGGTCTTTTGTGGCAGGATCGGTGAGCGCGCGCATGCGGCACTCGTTTTCGCGCAGCTTCTGCTCCTTGAGCTTGTGCTCCGTGATGTCGGTGTCCGAGCCGCGGTAGCCCTGCAAGTTGCCCCGCGCGTCCAGAATGGGAAGGCCGCTGGTGGACACCCACACGAGCCGCCCGTCTTTGGCCACGACTTGGTTGTCCAACCCCAGAAACGGCTCTTTGCGGGCAATGATTCCGAAGGTCGCATTTTTGAACGCCGGCCGGTGATCCGCGGGGTGCAGGTCATAGAAGTGCAGCTTGCCGACCAGTTCGTCGGGCCGAAACCCGAGAACGCCCCGGACCACATGGCTGACATAGGTGTACAGGCCTTTCGCATCGATCTCCCAGGCAAAAGTCCGGCTTTGCTCGGCCAGCAGGACATACCGTTTCTCGCTCTCCCGGAGCGCCTTTTGTTGGGTGTGGAGTTTCGCACGGGTACAATGCAACCGGACGAACAGCAGTCCGGACAATCCGGCCGCGAGAGCCAGCCAGCCTGCGGTTGCGGAGAGCTCCAGCCGCTGAAGGTCCGACTTCACTTCGGAAAGGTTCTGCAAAACAAGCAGCTCAATGGCCTCGCCACCCGAACGGTCACGACGGAGCATGTTCCGCAACTCCCGGTCAGCCGACGCGAACGACCATCCGGCAAGCAAAGCTTCCGCGAGCAATACCGAGGCTGTTGCCGAGATGGCCTTCAGTCTCATTCGGCTGCGCCGATCAGGTGGTGTGCCGTTCATTAGAGATGAGCCTCCCTTTTCAGGTTTCGGTCTAACGGATTGTGCGGTGAATGGTAACTGATCAGGAATTCTGACTCCCGACTCCTTAATTTTGGCTTGCCGGCTTGGCTCGCGTTAGCCTCTTTCTCCCCTCACGGCGCACACAGCGCTTCTCGCAGTTTCTCGGCCAAGGTATGGGTTGAGAAAGGCTTCGAAATGAAATGGAGACCTTGGGAGATAACGTTGAGGTCGGCGATCGCATCGACGGAGCAGCCGGACATATACAGGCATTTCACGTTCGGGTAAAGGGCGGTCAGCTCTTTGGCTAAATCGTGGCCGTTCATACGGGGCATGACGACGTCGGTCAGCAGCACGCTGAGCTTTCCGGCGTGTTGTGCTGCCAGCCGGAGCGCTTGTTCCGGGGAGGTCGTCGCCAAGGCCCTGTACCCCAGATTCTTGAGCATGCGGGTAAAGACTTTCAGGAGGATGGGCTCATCTTCCACGACCATGACGGTTATCGTGTCAGTATCTTCTGCCGCTGTCGGGACATCGGGCGGTTGTGTTTCGGCAGCCTCCAGATGCCGCGGCAGGAAGATCTTGAACGTGGTTCCTTTTCCCCGCTCGCTGTGGACGTCCAGGAATCCCTTGTTCTGGCTGACGATGCCGTATACCGTCGCCAAGCCGAGGCCCGTGCCCTTGCCGTTGCTTTTGGTGGTGAAAAAGGGCTCAAAGATGTGCGCACGTGTTTCCGTGTCCATGCCGCAGCCCGTGTCGCTGACCGTCAGCGTCACATACTCGCCCGGCGTGGCATCGATGCGGCAGGCGCAATCGGACGCATCGAGGGTTGCCGTGCCGCTTTCGACAGCGAGTCGGCCTACCCCCGCGATGGCGTCGCGGGCGTTGACGGCGAGATTGGCGAGTATCTGATCGAGTTGTGAGGGGTCGATCATGACCGTCGTGTCGCCCGTGGCCGGGACCCAAAGCAGTTCGATGTTCTCCCCGATCAGCCGCCGCAGCATCGCGAGCATGTCGCTGATCGTATCATTCAGGTCGAGCACCTTGGGGGTGATCGCCTGTTTGCGGGCGAAGGTCAACAACTGTCGGGTGAGGTTGGCTGAACGCTGGGCGGCTTTGCCGATCTCGATGAGGATTTCATGGAGCTTGTTTGGGGGCAGGGTTCCCTCTTGGGCCAATTCCACATAGCCGAGAATCACCTGGAGCATGTTGTTGAAGTCATGGGCGACTCCGCCTGCGAGCAGCCCGACCGATTCCAGCTTCTGCGAGTGAAACAGCTGCTCCATGCTCTGGCGCAAGTTCTCCGAAGTCCGGTGGCGGTCAAACGCGATTCCGACGCTCATGGCGATGCCTTCCAACAGGGCGATCCGCTCTTCCGAGAATCGGCCCGGTCTCTGGTCGTTCAACTGCAGCAGCCCGACCGTTTCTGTGCCGGAGCGGATGGGAACGAGCGCGA
>CAYZQL010000113.1:0-12692 GCA_964480555.1 uncultured Lentisphaeraceae bacterium
ACCGGCTGTCATGCGGGTGAGTTCGACAACGGGCCGGGGGCCGACTGCATCGCAGAGGAACTTGTCAAGCGCTACGCGCGCGGTGCCTTCGCCGTGCTCGCCAACACGCGCGAAGGCTGGTATGACAGCGAAGCCGAAGAGCGCTACAGCGGCGAGTTCCAAATCCGCTTTTTCCACCGGCTGCTGTCGGACGAGAAAACGTCGATCGGCGTCGCGCACCAGCTCGCCAAGCAGGACCTGCTCGGCAGCGTCGAGACCGCCGGCAGCAACAGGCCCTACCGCTGGTGCACCTTCGGCATCACGCTGTTCGGCGACCCGCACCAACTCGTCCGGGTACCGCTCTCGCTGCGCTTCCGCGTCACGCCCTCGGCTTCGGACCGCATCGTGACGTGGAACAGTTGGTCCAACCGCACGTACTCGGTCTACCGCGCGACAACCCTCAGCGCGGATACGGGGTTCTGCATCTCCAGCAATATTCCGGCCACGCCACCCTCCAACGTCTATACCGATTCCGTGCCGAACCTGTTCCGCGCGTTTTACAGGGTTACTGCCGAGTAGGAACATTCCCCATTTCAACAAAGGCCAGCCGAACCATATTGTATTCACTGTTGACTCCGGGTCTATCTGACCGGGGGAGGAATTCGAACAGAGGAGAGAGCAATGACTGCGAGCATTGACGAAAATCTCTGCATGGGGTGTGGTCTCTGCGCGGAGATCTGCCCCGAAGTCTTTTTGCTGAACGGGGAAACAGCCACCGTTGGAGATCATCCTTTCTCGGCGCAATCCAAAGAGGATTGCCGTGATGTGAAGGAGCAATGCCCTGTGAATGCCATATCGATCTCAACATGAAAGGTCCCGCCATGAATAAGCCGTTTTCAGCTTCAGCAGCGTTCGGGGTCGCCCTCGCAATCCTGTCCGCCTGGACCTTGTCCGCCCAGACAACCTCCCAAGTGCTGTCATGGAACAATCTGGGCATGCACTGCATGGACGACGACTTCTCGGTCCTGGCCATCCTGCCTCCCTACAACACCGTCCTCTCCCAAGTCGTGGTCGGCACCAACGGCACCGCCCGGCGAGTCGACGGCTCCGGCAGCGTCCAAGTGAGCTACCGGGCCGTACTGGACTCCGACGGCTCCATCAACACGACCTCGATCGGCAAGGGTAATTTCTGGGACTATGTTTACCCGATGCTGGGCGCCCCGCTCGCACCCGACCAAGGGTTGGAGCTGCTGGGCGCCGCGCCCGGTGCCTGGATGCCCGGCCCCGCCAACACGCCCCGGACCATGAACTACGAAGCCGCGCCCGGCTGGTTTGTCGCTTGGGGCATCCCCATCACCCCCTACGACGACGACTTGCAGTTCAACCCTTACCCGCTGATGCACGTGTCGACCAGTGGAGGAGGCTTCACCAGCGCCTCGACGGATATCGTGCTGCCCGTCTCGCTCGAAATCAACTGCCGCCTCTGCCACGCTTCCGGTGCGGGCGTCGCCGCCCGTCCCGAACCGGACTGGGAGTGGCACCCCGTCCCCGCCAAGGACTACCGGCTCAACATCCTGCGCCTCCACGACCAGATCCGGTTCCAGACCGGGCCTGCCGCTTACTCCAACATTTTGGCCAACGCGGGTTTTAACACGCAAGGGCTCTACGCTTCGGTCGTCAAAAGCGGGCGCCCCGTGCTCTGCGCGCTCTGCCACCTTTCGGAGGCTGTTCCCGGCTCCGGCCAGCCCGGCGTGCCGCCTCTCACCGAAGCCGTGCACGGCTTCCACGCCGGGGTCAACGACCCCGTCAGCGGACAGCCGCTCGGAACCGTGCTGAACCGCGCGGCCTGCTACAGCTGCCATCCGGGCGCGGAGACCCGCTGCCTGCGCGGGGCCATGGGCCGCGCTGTGGGCGCCGACGGCCAACTGGCCATTCAGTGTCAGGACTGTCACGGCCCCATGTCCGCCGTCGCCTCCACCAACCGCACCGGCTGGCTGGACGAGCCCAACTGTCAGGCCTGCCACACCGGCGATGCGGTCAGCAACAACGGCCAGATCCGCTACGACAACGCCCGCATCAGCGACAGCGAGCTGCGCGTGGCCGTCAACCAGCGCTTCGCCACCAACCCCAACACCCCCGGCACAGGCCATTCGCTCTTCCGCTTCTCCAAGGGACACGGCGGCCTCTACTGCTCCGCCTGCCACGGCTCCACGCACGCCGAGTTCCCGTCGGCCTTCTTCAATGACAATGTGGCCAGCATGCAGCGCCAGGGGCACGTGGGGCAGATGTCGGAATGCTCGGCCTGCCACGGCTCTACGCCAAGCACCTCCACGGGCGGGCCGCACGGCATGCACAGCCTGGGCTGGGTCAACGGCCACAAGACCCCGGGCAAGACGCCGGCCAACTGCCAGGCCTGCCACGGCACGACCTACCGGGGCACCGTCCTTTCCCGCTCCTTCAAGCAGCAGACGCTCGACGGGCAGAGCTTCTGGCGCGGCCGACGCATCGGCTGCTACGAGTGCCACAACGGCTCCGGCGGTGGCGGCGACCAGCCCGCGGCACCGACCGCGGCCAGCCGCACGGCGTCCACCACGGTCAACCAGCCCGTCGCGATCGCGCTGACCGCCAGCACCTCCCTGCTGCGCATTGTCTCGCAGCCGACAACAGGCATGGTAGGGCTCAGCGGCACCACCGCCACCTATTACCCGGCGACCGGTTTTGTCGGCTCCGAGACCTTCACCTTCTGCTCCGACAGCGGGTTCCGGGAGTCCGCCCTCGCCACGGTCACGGTCACGGTCAGCGACGGCGGCCCCTGCGCCTACACGCTCAGCACAAACCTGGAGTTCTTTGACGAGCTGAGCCATGTGGACACCATCCAGGTGGCCACCGGCCCCGCATGCCCGTGGCGGGCCGCCAGCCAGACCTTCTGGCTCAGCATCCTCTCCTACGGCGGCTCCGGCAACGGCGCTGTCCAGTACGTGGTGGAGCGCAACACCAACAGCGCCTCGCGCGTGGGCTACCTGCTGATCGCCGGCAAAACCGTAACCGTCATTCAAGACGGCACATCGGCCGACACGAATTCCGACGGGCTGCCGGACTCCTGGCAATTGCTCTATTTCATGAACGCCAATTCGCCGAACGCCGATCCCGACCTGGATTACGATCTTGACGGCATGACCAACATGCGGGAGTACCTGAGCGACACCGACCCGACCGATCCGGACAGTGCCCTGCGCATCACGGCGTTCGACGTGGCCAGCGCCGAATTGACCTTCCAGTTGGCCTTCCCCTCAGTCGCTCAGCACTACTATCAGGTCCAGCGCACCTCCAGCCTGCAAAACCCCGAGTGGAAAGGCTTCACGAACGCGGTTTTCGGCACGGGAACCTCGCTGCCGCTCTCCGGGCCTCTCGCCACAAACGCGTCCAACATGTTCTATCGCGTGCAACTTGTGAACTGACCTCCGGCTGAGGCGCTCTGCTTAACCGCTTGCGTTGCGCGGCCGAAACCTGATAAGGTCATGAAATGGTTTTTTCAGGGAAAAAAGGGAAGGCGCTGCGGAAAGCCGCGAACGGTTTGCGGTTGGCCTTCGCCTTTTTTCTTTTCGCGCTGACGGTGCTCCAGGGCGTCACGCTCTGTCTCTGCCCGCCCGACCCCGACGCCTGTGGCGAGCACTGTCACGACTGCGGCTCCGTGCCCGAGCCGCAAACCCAGAATGTTGAACACGCGTGCGATCACCTGACGGTCGCGGAACTGCCGCCGGGTGAAGTGATCTCGTCGGGGCTCGACGCACTGCTGGCCGGGCTCTTCGCCTGGATTCTCCGGCAAGCGCCCGTCGCTTGTCCCCTTGTGGTTTTCACATATCCCGAACGTCCGCCGGACGTGCTCTATCCGCATTTGAATTTTATCGCCCGCTCGACACAGATCCTGTGTTGAGCCGCTCCTCCTGTCTGTCGGCAGAACGCGTTCTCCGAACGTGCCTCCGCAAGCTTACCCTCGCTGATGACCTGACTTTAAGATCGTCGGCTCTTTCTCTGACACGAGGAGTCTCACATGATTTCCGATTTCCTTTGGCGGGTGTTTCCCGCCGTCTGCATCATCATTCCCTGCCTGACCGGCGTCGGCTGCCGCAGCTATGAGGCTGCGCCGATCGACTGGACGCGCGAGGCGTCCGACTGGTCGCGCTCGTCAACCAACCGCGTCTCGCTCACGCGGGCCGAGGCCCGGGCTTGCGCCCTGGTGCTCAATCCCGCGATCAACGCGCTGCGCCTCAAACATCTCTCTTCCCAACGGCATGCCCAAGCTGCGGGCTGGTGGGAGGATCCGTCCTTTAACGTGGACGCGCTGCGCGTGCTGCGCGGCGGGCCGCACCCGTGGATCGTCGGTTCCGGGCTTTCGTTCACCCTGCCGCTCAACGGCGTGCCCGGCCTCGAGAAACGCGCCGCGCAAGCCTATGGGCAGGCAGACGCGCTGGCCGTGACCGTGGCCGAACGAGAGTTGCTTGCGGAGGTTGACCGCCGCTGGACTGCCTGCCAGACAGACCAGCGTTGCGCGGCGGCGCAGCAGGTCTACAAGAAGCGGCTACAGGACCGCGAACGCTCTGTGCTGGCGCTGATCGCGACGGGTGAACTGCCCAAGGCCGAAGGCGACCGCATCGCGCAGGAGCGCATCAAACTGGATCTCGACTGCGCCTGTTGCGGCGCGGAAACCGTCGCGCGGCGGCAGGCGTTCCTGCGGCTGCTCGGCCTGCATCCGTCCGCACCCCTCGAGCCGGTAGAAGAAGAAGGCACACCAACGGGCTTCGGCGAGCCACCGGCCTCGGATCTCGATCTCGTCCGCCATCCGCGCGTGCAGGAGAGGCTCGCCAGGTTCGAGGCCAGCGAGGAGGCGTTGCGCGCAGCGCTCCGCAAGCAGTACCCCGATCTCGTGCTCGGCCCGCTCTATGAGAACGAAGAGGGCGGCGGACGCTTGGGGGCCTCGCTGGGGCTCAACCTGCCGCTGTGGAACCGCAACCGCAAAGGCATCGCCGAAGCGGAGGGCGGTCGGGAGGCCGCGCGGCTCGCGGCGGTACACGAATGGCGCGGCCTGGTCGCCGAGTGGCACGAGGCGCAACGGCTGCTGGAGGTCGCCGAAGCGAAGGAACAACGCATCCGCGAGACGCTGCTTCCCGAAGCGCAGCGGGCGGCCGAGCGGACGGAACGGCTGTTCAAACAGGGCGAGGCGGACGTTTTGGCAATCCTCGCGGCGGACGCGGCGGTCTACAGCGTGCAGGAGGGTCTGCTTGAGGCGACGCGCTCACTCGGCGATGCCCGCGTCCGCCTCAACGTGTTGCAAATCCCCCCGTCCCCCGTGTCGAACATCGCCAAGTGAACGATTGAAGTGAACCAGGAGGAAACGATGAAAAACTTAAAATGGACAAGAATGATGGCGGTGGCGGCGGTGCTCGCGTGGCTGGCCACGGGATGCTCCCGCTCAAACGAAGCTCAGGATCAAGAGCATGCCGAAGGCGACCACGACCACCCGGAACACAAGCCGGCGGCGGCGGAGTCGGCCGGCGGCCACGAGCACGGGGCCGCCTGCTCGCATGGCGCAGAGGCGCCGAAGACTGAGCCCGCCAAAGCCGAAGCCGCACCCAGCCACGAGCACGGCGCGGCCTGCACGGGCGGCGCGGAGACGCCGATGGAGGGCACAACCTTTGAAATACCGGAAAACGCCCGACGCTTGCTCGGCCTCACCTATGCCACCGCAGCCGCGCGGAACGTCCGCGGCACGGTCCGGTTCCCCGGACGCTTCGAGGTGATGCCGGGCGCCCGCCGCGTCTACAGCACCGTCGCCCCCGGTGTGGCGGAGGTGCTCGTCCGGCCCTCGCAGCGCGTGAAGAAGGGCGATCCCCTTTTCCGCATCGCTTCGCCGGAGTGGAGCCGGCAGACGGGGGCGAAGCGTGAGGCCGCGGCCGCCGTGGCTTTGGCGCGAACCGAAGCCGAAGCTGTCCGCGAACGGCTGTCGAGGCTGAAGGAGACGGGCGTGCGCAACGCCGAACTCGAGATGGCGCTGAAGATGAAAGAGGCCGAGGCAGCCCGCGCCGAGAGCGCCTGCCAAAGCGTCGAGGGCCAGCTCCGCTCGGTGTTGGCGCTGTGCCGCGAGGAGGCGGGCGTCCTTGTGTTCGAAGCGCGCGACGGGGGCGTTGTCGAGCGCGTGTCGGCAGATTCGGGCGCGTGGCTTGACACCGGCTTCGAGGTTGTCAGCGTGGCGCGCGAGGACGGCGTCTGGTTCCGCGCCGACGGCGTGTCCGCCGAAATGGCGCGCGTCCGCGACGGGCAGGCCGGTTTCGTAGAGCCGCTTCGCGGCATGCCTGCGGCTTCCGAGCGCACCGAAGGGGTTGTCTCGCTCGGCTGGATCGCCGACGCCGCGGCGCGCGTCCGCCCCGTTTTCCTGACCCCCAGCCGCACGCCGTCATGGGCAATGCCCGGAAGCGTTGGCGTCCTGAATGTGGTCGTCGAGCAGAGCGCGGCAGGCAGCGTCGCAATCCCGCGCGCGTGCGTTGTGCCCGACGGCCTCCGCAGCGTCGTGTTCGTGCGCGACGAGAAAGATGCCGACGCCTTTATCCGGAAAGAGGTTGTCCTCGGCGCAGACGACGGCGAGTGGGTTGAGGTGCAACGTCTCGCCGCAGGGGCGTCTGTTGTGCTGGACGGCGCTTACGAACTGAAGCTCGCGGCACCGTCGGCCTCCGCGTCGGCCCCCAAAAAGGCCGGGCACTTCCACGCGGACGGCCAGTTCTACGAAGATTCGCATTGAGGAGCGCGTCCGCACATCCGTGTCTTCCGTGGGTTCGTTTGTGATCCCGTTGGTCGAAAGTCCCTTTGGAGAAGAGTTCATGCTCAAAAAACTGATCGATTTTTGTTTAAGCAATCCTTGGCTGACGCTCGCCGTTACGGCGGTCTCGGTGGTGGCCGCCGTGATGATCGGAAAACGCTTGCCGGTGGACGTGTTCCCAGAGCTCAAAGTGCCGCGCGTGGTGGTCCAGACCGAAGCGGGCGGACTCACCGCCGAAGAGGTCGAGCAGTTCATCACGATTCCGCTCGAGTCTGCCATGAACGGTCTGCCCGGCGTCAAAGAGGTGCGCTCCTCGTCGGGAAGCGGGCTCTCCTTCGTGTGGGTCGACTTCGACTGGAGCACCGATCTGTTCCGTGCGCGGCTCAGCGTCTCAGAGCGGCTCGCAACGGTGCGCGGCATGCTGCCGGAGGGCTCGGAGCCGGAGATCACGCCGATCGTCTCCGTCACGGGCGAGATCATGCTGCTGGCGCTGACGAGCGATACGGACGCCGTGTCGCCGCTCGATCTGCGCGCGCTCGCCGAATACGAGCTGCGCAACAGGCTGCTGGCGATACCGGGCGTCGGGCAGGTGACGGTGATCGGCGGGCGCCTGCCGGAATATCAGGTGAACGTGTCGCAGGAACGCCTCGCCGCCTACGGCGTGACGTTGAACGATGTGCTGGACGCGGCGCGCGATTCCCACACGATGGCGGGCGCGGGGTATCTTCCGAGTGTACACAGCCAAGAGGTCCCTTTGCGCCAGACGGCGCGAGTGGAGAGCATCGACGACCTGAAGCGGGTCCGCCTCGTGTCGCACGCGGGGACAGCGCTGCGCCTGGGCCAGGTCTCGGACGTGGTGATCGGCGGCGCGCCGCGCCGCGGCTCGGCCGGCTTCAACGGCCAAGACGCGGTCGTGCTCTCCGTCCAGAAAGCGCCGGGCGGCAACACGCTCGAGCTCACGCGAAAAATCGACGCCGCTTTGGACGAGTTCGAAGCCTCGCGTGTTCCGCACGGCGTGAAGATCCGCCGCGAGGCCTACCGTCAGGCGGATTTCATCAGCCTTTCCATCCGCAACGGCGAAGGCATCATCCGCGATGCCGCGCTGATCGTCATCGCGGTGCTGGGGCTGACCCTGCTCCGCGTGCGAACGACGCTCATTACGCTGCTCTCCCTGCCGCTTTCGATCACGACCGGACTTTTGCTCTTTCCCAAGTTCGGCCTAGGCATCAACATCATGACGCTCGGCGGGCTGGCGGTGGCGGTCGGCGATGTCGTCGACAATTCGATCATCTTCGTGGAGATCGCTTGGCGCAAGCTGACGGAGAACAGCATGAAGCCGCCTGCCGAGCAGCGCACCCGGCGCGAGGTGCTACACGCCGCCAGCGCAGAGATCCTCCATTCGGTGACCTTCTCGACGGTCATCATCGTGCTCGTATTCTTGCCGCTGCTCTTCCTTTCCGGTTTGGAGGGGCAGTTCTTCCGGCCACTGGGGCTCGCCTACCTTCTGGTGTTCGTCGCCTCACTGCTGGTCGCCATCACGGTGACTCCGGCGCTCTGCCTACTGATGTTCGGGGCGCGGAAAAGGCCGGGGGAGAAGAGGGGAGAGGGAACGGCGGCGCGGCGAAAAGACGGGGCGACCGTTCATATTCTGAAGAAACTTTACCGCCCCCTCTTGCTCGGGTGCGTGCGCTTCTCCAAGACCGTCTGCCTGCTCATGGCCGTGGTAACGGGACTGGCGCTTTGGCTGGCTTCGACCTTTGGGACCAGCTTTCTGCCGCCGTTCCACGAGGACTGCTATACGGTGTTTGTCAGCACACCGCCCGGATCGTCGCTGGAGGAAACCGAGCGCGTCACCTATCAGGCCATTCAGGCGATCGGCGCCATCGACGGCGTCCACAGCGTCACGCGCCGCACAGGCCGGGCCGAGCGCGACGAACACGCCGAACCGGTGAGCGCCTCTGAGCTTCTGGTGCGCGTGGATCTGTCCAAAGACCCCCTCCGGATGCGCCGTGCGATCCAAGGCGTGATCGGCCAGATCCCGGGCACCGCCACCATGATCGGCTATCCCATCGCCCATCGCATCAGCTCTGTCCTTTCCGGCACAAACGCCGAGCTTGCGATCAACGTGTTCGGGGACGACCTCAGCACCCTCCGTGCGGCATCTGCCTCCGCCAAGCGGATACTGGATACGCTGCCGCAGGTCGCCGACGTGCGGGCCAACCGCGAGATTCTCGTTGAAACGCTGCGGATCAGGTATCGCCTGGAGGACCTGGCACGGGCGGGACTCTCTCTGAAGGATGCGGGCGAGCAGGTGTCTGCCGCTTTCAGCGGCGTCACGGTCGGACAGGTCGCTCTCAATCAGAGGCGCTGGGACATCGTCGTCAGGCTTGAGGGAGGGGAGCGCAATGAGCTTGCCGATGTGTCGTCCTTCAAACTGACGTCGCCCTCGGGGGCGGGCGTGCGTCTCGACGAGGTGGCGGAGGTGTTCCGCGAAGAGGCCTCCAACCTGATCGTGCGCGACAACACGCGGCGCAAGGCGCTGATCTCCTGCAACGTCGCGGAGGGCTCGAATATGGGCGATCTTGTGGCGGCGCTCCGCAAACAGGTGGAACCAATCGTGAATGCGATGGGGTGCACCGTGAGTTATGGCGGCACCTACGAGGCGCAACAGTCGGCTTCAAGGCGGCTAGCATGGCTGGGCCTCGTGATCCTGATCGCTATTGTCCTGATCTTGGCCTACTCTCTGGGGAGTCTCAAATCGGCCGTGCTGGTCATGGTCAATCTGCCGCTCTGCCTGATCGGAGGGATCGTGGCCGTTTATCTTGCGAGCCCGGCGCCGCTTGCGGCCAACACGCTGGCGCTGTTCCGCCAGGGAACTTACATCGCGCCGATCCTTTCGGTCGCGTCGCTGGTGGGCTTCGTGACGGTGGTCGGCTTCGTGATCCGCAACGGGCTGTTGCTGCTGAACCGTTACCGCGAGTTGCAGGTGGCGGGGATGGGCCTGCACGCGGCCATCGTCGAAGGCTCGCTCGAACGCATGGTGCCGATCCTGATGACCTCCCTGACGACGATCTTCGGGCTGTTGCCGATTGTGCTTGCCTACAACAAACCGGGCGGCGAGCTTCTGGCTCCGCTCGCACTGGTGCAATTCGGCGGTCTCATCAGCGCAACGCTGTTGAACCTGCTGGTCCTGCCTGCCGCCTACCGCTGGGCGTTCGGGCGAACCTCCGCAGGACAGGAGGCTCGACCGCAGCCTTAATCCGGCGGCACGGGAACTCAGGCGCGGAGTTTGCGGATTACCGCTTTCGCTTGCACGGGGCGGGGGTCCATCCTACAATACGCCGTTTCTTATGCAACCGCCCTGCCCAGTTATTGATTTCCATGTCCACCTCTACCCTGACGCGCTTGCGGAGCGGGTTGTGGCTCAGCTTGCGCAGAGATTCGGCAATCCGCCCGCTTTTGACGGCACGGTCAGCGGCCTGAAGGCCAATTTGTCCGAAGCCGGCATCTGGGGGGCGCTCAACCTGCCTGTGGCCACCAAGCCGGATCAGGTCGCGTCGATCAACGCCTGGGCTGCCGCCAACAACAAAAGGCCGGTTTTCAGCCTCGCCACGGTCCATCCCGACACGCCGGACATGCCGGAGGTGCTGGCTGCCGTGAAAGCGGCCGGCTTCAAGGGCGTCAAGCTCCACCCAGAGTATCAGGTTTTTACGCTCGATGATCCGCGCGTGACGCCGGTTTGGGAGGCCTGCTCCGACCTCGGCCTGTTCGTCTTCCTGCATGCGGGCGGCGAGCGCGTTTTCACGCCGCCTTTCCACACGACACCCTCGAGCGTGGCCGATCTGATCGCGCGGTATCCGAGACTCACCGTGGTGGCCGCGCACCTCGGCGGGTTCCGGATGTGGGACGAGTCGGAGGCGGTGCTGATCGGCCGGCCGCTTTACCTCGACCTGTCGCACACCCTGTTCTGGATGCCGGAGGAGCAGATCGTGCGCATGGTGCGCAACCACGGCGCGGCGCGGGTCGTCTTTGGCAGCGATGCGCCCTGGCAGAATCCCGCCACCGTCCTCGCCGCTTTTCTCAAACTCCCTTTCACCGAAGCCGAACAGCGGCGGATCCTGTGGGACAACGCCGCGCACCTCCTCTCGCTGTCAAACCCCGCAACGTCAAACGTGTAACCGGGAGCGCCCCATGAACATCTCCATCATCGGCCTTGGCCTCATTGGCGGCTCGTTCGCCAAAGACCTTCGCAAAGCGGGGCTCGCTTCGGCGCTGCTCGGCGTGGAGTCCTCGCCGGAGCACGCGGCCCGCGCTCTGCAGCTCGGCCTCGTCGACCGCGTCGTCGCGCTCGAAGAGGCGCTGCGGCAGAGCGACGTGCTGCTGCTCGCGGTGCCCGTCGACGCCATCGGGGCGCTTCTGCCGAAGATGCTCGACGCCGTGCGTCCGGCGCAGACGGTCATCGACCTGGGCTCCACCAAGTTCCAGCTCGCCGATGCCGTGCGGCAGCATCCGCACCGCGAGCGGTATGTGGCGGCGCACCCCATGGCCGGCACGGAAAACGCGGGCCCCGATGCCGCCCTCGAAGGGCTTTTCAAGGGGAAAACCGTGCTGCTGTGCGACTTGGAGTGGAGCGCGCCGGACGCCTGCAAGACCGCGCTCGAGATCTTCCATGCCGTGGGGCTCAAATTCGAGTTCATGAGTTCCGAGCAGCACGACCGCCATGCCGCTTACGTCTCGCACCTCTCGCATGTGGTGGCCTATGCCCTTTCCATCGCCGTGCAGGGAGAGGAGAAGGCCGGCTATGCCGTGCCGCGCCTCGCCGGCGGCGGCTTCGCCTCGACCGTGCGTCTGGCCAAGAGCTCGCCCGAGATGTGGGTCCCCATTTTTCAGCAGAACCGCGAGCATGTGATAAAAGCCATCGACGCTTTCTCGGAGCGCGTGCAGGAAATCAAGCGCTGCCTGGAAGCCAACGACTTCGACAAGCTGGAAACGCTGATCCGCGAGGCCAACCAGATCCGCGACCTGCTCTGAGAGCGCGCGGCGTGTTTTGTCCCTGCGGCCTTCTTGCGGCTGTGGGCGAAACGTGTTATCCTCGCACCGTTTTGTGGTTTCCTCCTGTCCGATTCTCGGCCAGAACCCCGCCAAGTGAAAAGCACGCTTATGAACAGAATCGTCAATAAAACAAAGCTCTCGGAGGAGGTCTTCCGCCTGGAGGTCGAAGCCCCGCTCATCGCGCGCGAACGTAAGCCAGGCCAGTTCATCATCCTCCAGATCGATGCGGCGATCGGTGAGCGCATCCCGCTCACCATCGCGGACGCAGACCCCGTCAAAGGCACGATCACGCTGATTTTCCAGGCTGTCGGCAAGACCACCCACCTGCTCGCCGAAAAAGAGGTGGGCGACTCCATCGCCGCGCTGCTGGGCCCGCTCGGCCAGCCCACGCACATCGAGAAGGTCGGGCACGTGGTCTGCGTCGGCGGCGGCATCGGCGTGGCGCCGATGCACCCCATCGCGCAGGCCATGAAGGCCGCCGGCAACAAGGTCACCATCATCATGGGCGCGCGCAACCGGTCGCTGCTCATCATGGAAGCGGAGATGCGCACGATCGCCGACGAGCTGATCATCGTCACGGACGACGGCTCCTGCGGGCGCAAAGCGCTGGTGACCCAACCGCTCAAAGAGCTCTGCGAGCAGACGCCCAAGCCCGACATGGCGGTTGCCATCGGACCGCCCGTCATGATGAAGTTCTGCGCGGAGACCACCCGTCCCTATGGCGTGCCCACGGTCGTCTCACTGAACACGATCATGATCGACGGGACCGGCATGTGCGGCGGCTGCCGCGTCACGGTCGGCGGCAAGACCAAGTTCGTCTGCGTGGACGGCCCCGAGTTCGACGGCCACC
>CAYZQL010000114.1:0-12573 GCA_964480555.1 uncultured Lentisphaeraceae bacterium
CCGCCACTTCACCGGCGTCCGCGCCCCGACCGTCCAGCGCCTCGTCGACGCCCTCTCCGCACTCGGCCACGTGGGGCAGGTGCAGTCCGCAACTGCGCTTGTTGTCTCTCCGCCCTGCCGACCGACCGGCGGTGCAGACCCCATTAAAAGCGAAGCGCAGGCGGGCAGGGCCGACTTAGATTTTTGAGGCGTACCCGCCGTCAGCCGCAGGCGGCAAAAAGCTCGTCGGCATCGCCCGCCTGCCGGAGCGTCCTCTCGCTGTGCGGCAGAGGTCGACGCGGAATCAACCGACGACACCTGCCTCGGTGAGGAAAGTCCGCAGGTTTTCGGACGGCACGTTCTGCGGCAAGCCGCCGCCGCAAGAAAAGACCACGCGCGAATAGTCATGCCCCAGAACCTCTTTCATAGCCGCGACGCCCGCCCGCACCTGCTCCGGTGTGCCCGCCGCCAGCACATCGCGCGGCGGGATGTTTCCGAGCAAGGCCACCTCCGGTCCGACCAGCGACCTCATCTCGTCAATCGGATGTTCAAACCCGAAATTGAACAGATTGATTCCGGCGCCGGCCAGTTGCGGCGCACAGCTCAACCCGTTCGCGTCGTTGTGAAAGAAGCGCACGTCGCTGTCGACGGCACCATAAATACGCGTCAGGTACGGCATCGCGAACGAGGCCACGTCGTCAGGCCCGATAAACCCCACGATGTCGTCCAGCAGCAGCACGCCGCGGATCGTCGGAATCGTCGCCGCCTGCAACCGGACCCAGTCTTCGAGAAACGCCGTGATCACGCCGAGCATCGCATGCGTCCCCTCCGGGTCGATCTGCATCGCCATCAGGAACTCGGTCGTGCCCATCAGGAACGAGGCGATGTTCAACGGCCCACGTGCGACCGCGAAACGGATCGCGTGGCCTTCGGCCTCGATCGCCGGTCGCGCGCGGACCAGCCGCCGCAACACAAACGGCAATAGCCCGGACGACGCCGCATCCGGTTTGGTCAGGACCAGCGCCTTCTCGGAGCCGCGCACGAGCGGTTCCGCGAAAGGCAGTTCATGCTCGTGCCAAACCAGCCGCGATCCGAACGCCGAAGGCTCCGTGCACATGCCGTACTCCGACCAGAAGCCCGGCAGGAAGATCGCATCGGGGAACGTCCGCACAGCCTTCAGGTTGGCCTCCAACCACACCGCATCCGAGCTGAAGTAGTCGAGGATCGACGCCGTGCCCGTCCACTCCGGCAGCCAAGGACTGTCAGCGATAAACCCGCACAACGGTTTCTCCAACCGCACACCTTTCACCACGGCCAACAACGCATCCCACTGTTTCTGAGTCATGCCGCATCCCCTTGCCACCTGTCATGACGGACTCACGCTTACCGGCTCATCGTGTAAGCTTCCATGATCGTACGGTACTTCCGCAGCATGTTCGGGACCTCCCAGGCCGGCATCACGCCCGCGTCGAGGAAACCGAGATACCTCTCCGCGACCTGACCGAAATGCGCCTCGTGGCCCACGCGGTAAATCGGCGGCACCACGACCAGCCAGCCCGCCTCGCTCTTGTTCACCGTCACTCCCGGCCACACCTTGGCGGCTGCCGCCACCGCACGCTTCAGCGGCGCCTCCAGCAAGGCGGGGTCGATTCCCGGACGCGGCTCCAGATAAAGCTCTGGCTTATAGCCTTGCGCTTCGCCCTGCCGGATGATCGCCGACAGGTTCTTCCCCCGCATCAGCGAGTAGTGGGTGTCGCCCGCACCGGCCGGCGCCTCGAAGTCCCACGTTACGGAAACCTTGGCGTGAACACCGCGCACCGTATACGTGAACGCGCCGTTACACGGCAACTGCAAGCCGCCGGACGCATCTTTATACACCTGGAGGTAATCCGGATAGGTCGCGACCGACGTGGCGCGCGTGAACTGCGCCTGCGAAACGGCCGTCTTCCAAGTCTTCGCGCTCCGCACCTTCACGTCCCCGTCGGCGATCACCTGTTCCGGGAACAGCGCCCACTGCACCAAGTCAACCAAATGCGTCGTGACGTCCACGATGCCCTCACCCTGCTGCTTCACATCGAAGAACCAAGGCGGACGCTGCAGCGGCACACCCGAGACCAGCTTGTAGAAATGATGCGTGCTCTCCTTGGTCACCGACGGATCATCCGGCGTTCCGGGATCCATGCCGCCGAACAGATCCGCACATTGCGCGAAATGCCGTTGCAGCTGCGTGGTGATCTCGTACCGCTCGGTCATGATGTCACAGAGCAGCAGCTTCTTTTCATCCGCCACTTTGAACGCCTCTTCAAGCAGCTCGAGATCCTGAGGCGTAATCGCCATCGGCTTGTCCGCCAGAACGTTGAGGCCCGCCTTGACGCTCTCAAGAATATACTGCGCCTTCTTCGCGTTGTTTCCCGAAATGACAACGAGGTTTCCCTTCTTCTGCGCCAGCATCCGCTGCAGGAAATCGTCGCCCGTGTAGACCGCTGTTTTCCACGCGGTCGGCTCCTCCGCCCGAGCGTTGAAGCCCTCTATGCGCTTCAGATGTAAGGCCGCATCAGGGCCGGCAGGCGCATAGACATGCACCTCCGGAGCGACACGCGGATACATCCGTTTCTGCACCAGCGCCGCGTGAAAATGGCCGGGGTCCAAAGTGAGCAGGCGCACCGGCGGGAGCCCCGCATACGCGGCAAACTTCTCTCCGATCCGCGCCTTCAGGTGGTCGCCCTCGAAAACCAGCACGCGATAACGCAGCCGCAGTTTCTCGCCCTTCGCCAGTTTCGTCGCCACCCCGTCCGCCGGCCAGAACATCGGCGTCGGAGATAAAAAGCCGTAGTCCCGCGTGAACCAAGGCGACGGATACCAGGGGTTCTCCGGGTGTTGCAGGATCGCCATCCCCTCGGCCGCGCCCGACCCGCGCCGGCCGCTGCAAGCCATCCATGGGGAGGCCTTGCCGAAGGTTTCCTTCTCGCCCGCGTCGCCTTGGGCATTGACCATCAGCCCTCCGCTGCGGGCACTGAGGTCAGGATCCAGCCTTCCGCTGAAGAACGAGTGGTTGGTCTTCCCGATCACAACGTTCGTGAGAGCCTCCAGCGTGACATCGAAATCGATCTGGCGCAGTTCCTTCGAGGGGGCGCTGATCACGATGCGACGCGTGTCGCGGAACGGCTGCTCGGCGCCGGGACGGGTCCAGCCGCAGGCATCGGTGATCACGATTTCCGCGCCCGAGGCCGTCTCGATTTCCGCCCCGTCGGACGCGATCCGCCCGCGCTCCAGCCCCTCCTGCCAGTAGTTGCCCCCATTCACCCGGTCGCACCCGAAGAAGAGTGAACTGTGGTGCGGGTACTCGCCGTTGCGCATCGAGGTCACCGACGCGCCCGATGGCCCGTTGACCGGAAAGAAGAAGGGGTACTTCTCTTCCGCCGAAAAACGGTAGCTCGTAAAAAAAGCTCCGTCAACGGTCACGTCGATCCGCGCCCCGACCTTCACGGCCCGCAGCGTCTGGGCATCCGCAGCCGCAGCCGCGAAAAGTGCGGCGCCAAGAGAAACTAAAACCGGTTTTTTCATTGTTTTCCTGAGTGCTCCGCCGGACCCGACGCGCGGGATTCCATTCGGTCCACTCTGCCTTTGCTGATTATGCCTTCTTGCTCAGCCGCTCATACGCCCGGCGTGTCCCGTAAGGTGCGCGCTCCTCGCGCGCCAGCATGAGATTGGCTGCATCGTCGTTCACGAATTTTTCGGCCGCGGGGTCCCATGTCAGCTTGCGGCCGAGTTTCATGCCGATGTGCGCCAGCAGGCAGGCGCTGCACGAGCGGTGTGCCGCCTCGGGCATCACGAGCGTTTCGGCGCGCGTTCGGATGCAATCGATCCAGTTCTGGTGGTGATTGCCCCGGTGCTTGTAGAGGCGCACCTCGTTGGCGCCGATCTCACCCTCGAGCAGCTTTGGGTCGCTCGCGTCCAGCGCTTTGAGCGCACGGCCCGGCGCAACCGGATCAGAGGCGGTCATCTTGGCGGCCCCGCGACTGACAAAGATCCACCCTTTCTCGCCGATGAAACGCACCCCGTTCGGGAACGCGTCCCATACCCGCACCCGCGTGCCGTCGGCATAGGTCAGCCTCACATCGTATGCCCCGTGCACATCCCATAAGCCGCCGGCATGGAAAACGCCCTTGCCCTCTATGGATAACGGGCCTGTCTGTTCCCAGCCCATGGCCCAATGGACGATGTCGAGATGATGCGAACCCCAGCCGGTGATCATGCCCGCGCCGAACTGCTCGCAGCGCAGCCAGCCGGGCCGCGAGTCCAGCTTGGGGTCGTCCTGCCTGTGCACGCGGTCCTCGGTGTAATAGACCTGCGGCGTCGAACCGAGCCAGAGGTCGTAGTCCAGGTTCGGCGGCACCGGCATCTCCCCGGTCCGCCCGCCGGCAGGATCGCCCGGCAGTCCGACCTCGATGGACGTGACCCGTCCGAGGCGGCCGTTGCGCACCAGCTCGCAGGCGCGGTGGAACTGTTCGCTGGAGCGCTGCTGCGACCCCAACAAGAAGACGCGCCTGTTCTCGCGCACGGCGTTGCTGAACAACCGCCCTTCCGCGATCGTCAGCGCGGCGGGTTTCTGCATGTACACGTCCTTGCCCGCGAAGGCCGCCTCCACCGCCGGCTGGCTGTGCCAGTGGTCCGGCGTCGAAATGGCCACCGCGTCGATATCTGCGCGAGCCAAGAGCGCGTGATAATCCTGATAGAGCTTCACGTCGACCGACGTCTTCAGCGCGGCGTACTGGGCGTCGATAAAGGACTTGCCCAGAGACATCCGTTTCGCGTCCACATCGGAGAGCGCCACGAAACGGACCCCCTTGCAGCGCAGGATGCCGGGCACGTCCATGCTCTTGCCGATCCGCCCGAAGCCGATCTGGCCCACCTGAATCGTGTTGCTCGGCGCGTCCTGCCCCCGCACCCGTATCGGGATGATGGTCGGGAATCCCCACGCGCAAACCCCCAACGCTCCCGCCTTCATCGCCTCTCTGCGTGTCACTTGTTGCATCGTCTCGCCCTCTCTTTTAAATGAATCGTCTTAAGTGTACGCGGCCCGCCTAAAAAGGCTATTGCATTTTTTTGTTAATTAAGTGCATTATCTTGTCGTGAAAGACAAGGCGAATAAGCTGAAGCAGCGGAATATTCTGATCCTCATGGAGTGGTACGACCACCGCATCCGTCAGGGCATCGGACAGTATGCGAGGAACCACAACTGGCACCTGACCGTCGACGAGCGCTCGATGATCCCCCGCGGTTGGAGCGGGGACGGCGTGCTGACCGTTTTCGACAACCGCAGCGACATCGTGCGCTACATACGGCGGCTGACCCTGCCCGTCGTTGACATGGGGCTCTACCGCCCGGATATCCCGCTGCCGCGCGTCGTGGGCGACCATGAGAGGATCGGGGCCATGGCCGCGGGACACTTCGCCGACCGCGGGTTCCGTCATACCGCCTGGTTTTCAAGTGCCGCGACCCCCATCCAGCGCTTGCGCTTGAACGGATTCCTGAAGGCCTGTGACAAACAGCGCCTGCAAACTCCCCAGAAATGGATCTGGGAAGAGGCCTGCGCCCGTTCCCCGGATGACTGGAAACGGATGCGGCAATGGCTGCGGCGGTGTCTCCTAAATACCCCCAAACCGCTGGCTGTTTTCGCCAACAACGACTATGACGCTTCAAAAGTTGAAGACGTCTGCCGGTCTGCCGGTCTCGGCGTTCCTGAGGAGATCGCCATTCTGGGTGTTGACGACAACGAGCTTATCTGCCTCAACCAGCCCGTGCCTCTCTCCAGCATCGCACATGACTTGACGCGCGTCGGTTACGAAGGCGCTTCCCTACTGGACCGCCTGATCGACGGTTCGCCGGCTCCAAAAAAGCCCATTCTCATTCCGCCCACAGAAGTGATCCTGCGGCAGAGCACAGACCTGACGGCCGTCAACCATCCAGCCATCCGAAAAGCCCTGAGTTTCATTAAAGGAACCGCCAACCGCAGCTTTGGCATCGAAGAGGTGGCCGCGGCCGCCGGCGTCTCGCGCAGCAAGCTGGATCGACTCTTTCTTGAGCACCTCAACCGCTCGACCCACGACGAAGTGCGGCGGACACGGCTCGAGTCCGTCAAACACCTGCTGCTCCACACCACGTTAACCGTCGGCGACATCGCCCGGCAGACCGGCTTCTGCCACGCGCAATACCTCAACAACACCTTCCGCCGCGTGGAATCGATGCCACCGCGTGCCTATCGCAAACGGTATGCCAGCAAGCGGCCATGCGGTTGAACTGGCGGGGATGTTTTCGGAGAACCAACTGCCCACCGAAACACCCGGCATACAGGAGCAGCCCTATCACCGGGGTTTTTATCCGGACAGCAGTGAAACAGATTGCAAATCGGGCACGGAACAGGGAAACTATCACTCTCTGGTGTTCTTGTATGGCTATGTAACCCGGCGTATGGCCCACGTTATCCTTCACTTTGGACAACCGTTTTTCTGACACGAGACGAACCCCGTGGCAACTGAACCCAACAAATCGAACATTCTGCGCATGGTGAAGCGCGACGCCGCGGCGTCCCCGAAGGATGACCCGAAAACCGGCATCCTGTTCGAGTGCCCTGCCGAAACAGGCTGCCCGCACTGCCAGGAGACCGTCCCGCTGGCAACCGCGAAAGCCCTCTCGACCCTGCCTTGCCCGCACTGCGGAGGCAAGGTTTTCGTGCCGGGACGCGTGGGCGGGTTCTTTCTGTACGAGCATATCGGCGAAGGTGAAATGGGGGCCGTCTTCCGCGCTGCCGACGAATC
This sequence comes from uncultured Lentisphaeraceae bacterium, assembly GCA_964480555.1. Taxonomy (GTDB): domain Bacteria; phylum Verrucomicrobiota; class Kiritimatiellia; order RFP12; family UBA1067; genus CAYZQL01. The sequence continues at coordinate 6,798 of CAYZQL010000114.1, forward strand.
CCTGAAACGAGACGTGGCGGTAAAATTGGTGCGCGGCGGCCACGTCAATGACCCGGACTCCTTCGAGCGCCTGCGGCGCGAAGCCTGCGCGGCGGGCAAGCTGAACCATCCCCGCGTAGCCCAGGTGTACGCGCTCAATTTCTCGAACGGGCACCCCTATCTGGTCATGGAGCTGGTGACCGGCCAGGATTTCGCGCAGAAGCTGGAACGCGAAAAGCATCTCGACGAACGCATTGTCTTGCGGATGGCGCTGGACGTGGCCGACGGACTCTCCGCCCTGCACCGCGAGGGCCTGGTGCACGGCGACATCAAGCCAGACAACATCGTGCTGGACCGGGACGGCAACGCCAAACTGGTCGACTTCGGCCTCGCCGGCATGACACGCCGCGACAGCAGCGGCGCCCTGGTGGGCACGCCGAATTATATCGCCCCGGAGCTGATCCGCGGTGCGGCCGACACCCATCGCAGCGACCTCTACAGCCTCGGGGCCACCTTGTATCACCTTCTGTCCGGACGGCTCCCGCACGACGGGGCTACGGCGACCGACTTGCTCAAAGCGAAGCTTTACCGGCAACCCGTCCCGCTCGGGAACATTGCCCGGCACGTGTCGATGCCCACGCGGAAACTGGTGATGCGGATGCTCGAAATCAATCCGGAGAAGCGCCCGGCCAACAGCGACGCCGTCGCCGCCGACATCCGGGCCGCCCTGGCCTTGCTGGATGCGCAGCCATCAGACTCCGCCGGCATATCAGGTTTCGCGCGCCGTTTTTTCGGACGGCTCGGGCTGGCCCCGCAGTCAGACGCCCCGAAGCCGAAAAACCGGGCCTTCGTCACCCTCATCCTCGGACTCGTCGCCGTGCTCGAGATCCTGATCGCCGTGAGAGCGCTTTCTTTCGTTCAAACGCTGACGTGGTTCCGCCAAGAGGTTTACGGCCGATTGAAGACTCTGGCCCTGACCCCGTCGGCCCCCAGCTCAGGAACGCCAGCGCCCGCCCGCGAAGGAAACGGACCTGCCCAGCCAAACGCCACAGCGAAAAGCATCGGCCCGGCGGAAAGCTCGGCCTTGTTGATCAGCCCTCCGCCAGCCCAAACCCTGCCCGTGCCCTCCCGGCCTGTCAACGACAGCTTCACCCGCGAAGCCAACGTCGTCTGGCAAAGCCTGACTCTGGGCGAGAACACCTCGCGCGGCAGCACCATGCAAATGGGCGGAACCCTGATTGTCCAGGGCACAGGCACCGACATGTGGCAGGGCCATGACAGCGGCCGCTTCGTCTGCACAAAGGCCGCGGGCAACTACGCATTCTCCGCACAAGTCGTGGCCATTGCCGATAACAATTCCCTCGCGGTCACCGGATTGCTCCTCAAGGGGGAAGACCCCTCCCGTGGGCCCGGACTGCTCTTCGGCTTTCTGGGCAACAGTGAGCTTTTTCTTCAGATCCGCGCGGCGAACCACACGACGGCGATCGTCCGGCGTTCCGGACACCCGGTCCGGTACCCGGTGCACCTCAAGATCATCCGGCGCGACAACATGTTCGAGGCCAGCGTCTCCTCCGACGGCCTCGCCTGGGCACCCTTTGCCGCGTGCGAGGTGGAACTGACCGCCACCCACTCGCTCGGCTTCACCGTCTCCACACACGACCTTAACACGCTCGCCACGGCGAAGTTCGCCAACATCCGCCTGCTGACGCCCGGTCCGGCTCAGGCTGCCACGGCCCCGGCGACCAACCGCTCGCCGGACAGCGCCGCGCGCCCGCAGTGAGCCGTCAGCGCAACGCTTATTAAAACTTGAGAATAGCAACACACGGGGAAAGAGACGCATGAAATGTTATGATTGCCGCGCGCTTCTGCTTGTGCCGCTCTGCGGCGTTTCGTTGGCCGCCGACATCCATGTCTCGCCGACCGGCTGCGACGACCACCCCGGAACCGTCCAGGCGCCGGTCCAGACCCTTGAAAAAGCCCGCGTCATGGCCCAGGCGCTGCGCAAGGCCCATTCCAACGAGGCCGTCAACCTTCTCCTGCACCCCGGCACGCACACGATCCGCAAGACCGTGGCCTTCAAGCCGGAAGATGCCGGAACGGCGGAAGCGCCCCTGAACATCCGCGCCTGGCAAGATCCGGCCGCTCCGCACGCGCGCCCCGTCCTGGCGGGCGGCGCGGTCGTCACCGGCTGGCGCAAAAGCGCGTTCAACGGCCGCACCGACCTCTTTGAAGCCGACCTGAAACCGCTGGGCATCACCGCCCCGTTCAGGCAGGTCTACCTCAACGGCAAACGCCAGGTCTGGGCCCGTTACCCCAACGAGGACCCGGCTCATCCCTACTCCGGCGGCTGGGCCTACGTGGACGGCGTCCGCCCGCCGATGTACAAGGACATCGAGGGCGAGCGCACCGACACGGTGGTCCTGCGCGCGAAAGACGCGCGCCCTTGGTCGCGGCCGCAGGAGGGCGAGGTCTGCATCTTCCCCCGCTACAACTGGTGGAACCGCGTCGAGAAGATCGCGGCCTACGAGCCGCAGACCCGCACCCTCACGCTCGCGAAAAAGATGCAATACGCGGCGCGCCCCGAAGACCGCTTCTGCGTCATGGGCATGCGCGAAGAGCTGGACGCCCCCGGCGAATGGTACCAGGACGTGGAGAGCCAGAAGCTTTACCTGATTCCCCCGGCGGGAGCGGACCTGACCCGAGACGCGGTCACCGTGCCGACGGTGAACGACATCCTGACCTTCAGCAAGACCCATCACGTCCGCGTCAGCGGCCTGGAGCTGACCTGCGCCGAGCAGCACGCGCTGCGCTTCTTCGATTGCGACCACGCCGTGGCGGAAACGTGCTCGGTCCACGACTTGGGCTACTTCGGCGGCTCCGCCGTCTCGCTGGAGCGCGGCACGCACGGTCTGATCCGCGGCTGCGACATCTGGAACATCGGCGGACACGGCGTCTCGGTCAGCGGCGGCAACCAGGTCAAGCTGGAGCGCTGCGGCCACGTGGTCGACAACTGCTACATCCACCACGTCGGCCAGTTCAACCGCCACGGCATCGGCGTGATGCTCGGAGGCGTCGGCATCCGCGTCTCGCACAACCTGATCCACGACATGCCGCGCTGCGGCATCTTCCACGGCGGAGCGCTGAACACCCTGGAGTACAACCGCATCCGCCACTGCAACCTGGAGATGGAGGACACGGGCTGCACCTACACCGGCGGCTGGACCGGCGGCTGGCAGACCATCCGCTACAACCACTGCACCGACAGCATCGGGTTCAACAACCACGGCAAGTTCTTCGTCTTCGCATGGGGCATCTACCTCGACGAGAGCGGCTGCGGCAACGACGTCTACGGCAACATCGTGGAGCGCTGCCAGGTCGGCGCGATGCACCTTCACAACGCGCGCGAGAACCACATCTACAACAACATCTTCGCCAACAACGCCGGGCCGCAGGGCAAGACCCACCAGCTTTCGCTGCAGACCTGGAACGACTCCACCAACGGCGTGTTTCTGCGCGACCGGCAGCCGAAGATGCTCAAAGAGCACGAGCGCCTCATGGCGAACCCCGCCTGGGCGGACATGCGCGGCATGCACGTCTCGCCGGCAAACCCCTTCCTGCCCGACGGCACGATCATGCGCGGCAACCTCATCACGCGCAACATCTTTTACTACCCCGGCCAGCCGAACTCCCGCTACGTCCGCGAAAACGGCGTGAACCTCCAGTTCAACACCATCAACTCGAACACGGTCTGGAACGGCGGGGCGGTGCCCGTGAAAACCGGCAAACAGGCCTTCAAGAAGGCGATCGCCGACCTGACCGGCGCACTGCCGAACGCCGACTTCTCGCGCCGTCTCTCTCCGGCGGAAATCGCAAAAGCGCCCGACGCGACTGCGGCCGCCGGCTGGATCTGGTACCACAAGACCTTCCCGAACCTCCACGCGGAGATCGTCACGACGGGCAACCGGAACGCCCTGCGCCTGCCCGGCGCCTTCAACAGCGAGCAGAAGTACGTCAAAACCACCTGCGTCCGCTCAACGCCGTTCGCGCTGGCTCCCGGAAAAAACTACCGCCTCACCTTCCGGCTCCGCCACCAGGAGGCGACCGGCGAACTGACGGCCCGGTTCGTCTGCGAGAACCAAGGCCTCTGGAAAGCGTTCGGCGCGCGGGACTTTCTGAAGCGCTCGGACATGTCCGACGTCAACACCGCGACCGAGGGGATCGAATGCCAGACCGGGTTTTATCTGCCGAAGCCCGGCGACGCAGGCTACGACGCGCGCGTGGCCGCGCTGTCGCTTCACTTCCAGTTCAACTCCACTCAGGGCTGGGCGGAAATCAGCGACCTGCGCCTGGAGGAAACGGAACCCGCGACGGAGTGGGAGGCGTGGCAGATGGCGGGCGCGGACAGGCACTCGGTCGTGGCGGACCCGCTGTTCGTCGACCCGGAGCACGGCGACTTCGCGCTCAAGCCCGACTCCCCCGCCCTGAAGCTCGGCTTCGAGCCGATCCCGTTCCGGGAAATCGGCCCCTACCGGGATGACGCCCGCGCGACCTGGCCGATCCGTGAAGCCGAAGGCGTGCGCGAAAACCCGCACTGGCTCGAGTCCGTCCCCATGGACGCCCCGTGAACGCGCACGCGCCTTACGCACGGGCAGAACAAAAAAATCGCTCCGAGAGAAATCCCCCCTTGTCAGCCGAGGAACCGATCTGCTAAAGTAAGACCCACTTTTTTGCGCCCATCGTCTATCGGTTAGGACACAAGGTTTTCATCCTTGGAAGCGGAGTTCGACTCTCCGTGGGCGCGCCAATCCGGAAAAACACCGCAAGCCCTGTGCCTTGCGGGTTTTTTGTTCAGGGAGCCGTCTGCGGGGCCCACTATGAAAATCCTGCTGCTAACGCCGCCGCTCGTCCAGCTGAACACCCCCTATCCGGCCACGCCCGCGCTGACCGGCTTCCTGCGCAGCCACGGCGTGGACGCGGCGCAGGCCGACCTTTCGCTCGAACTCGCCCTGCGCCTTTTCTCACGCGACGGGCTCTGCGAAGTTGCGGACGCCTGCCGCACGCAGGCCCGGCCGACGCCGTTCGTCCGGTTCTTCATCGACCACCTCGACGCCTACCTGAGCACGGTCGAGACCGCCGTCTCTTTTCTGCAGGGCCGCAACGATGCCGCGGGCTGGCTCATCGCGCGGCGCGGCTATCTGCCCGAAGGCCCTCGCTTCGCCGCACTCGCGCCTGAAGGCACGGACACGGACGAGGAGGAGAGCCTCGCCGAACTTTTCGGCTCGCTGGGCGTCGCCGACCGCGCCAAGCACCTGGCCTCGCTCTATCTCGATGACCTCGCCGACATCATCCGGGAGGGCGCAGACCCGGACTTCGGCCTCGCGCGTTACGCCGAGCAGATCGCCGTGAGCGCGGCTTCGTTCGACCCGCTCCTGCAGCGGCTCGCACGCGCCCCCACCCTGATCGACCGCCTGATCGACACCCTCGCGGAAGAGTCCGTCCGTCGGCACGCGCCCGACATCGTCGGCCTCACGGCCCCCTTCCCCGGCACCGTCTACGCGGCCTTCCGGATCGCCGCGGCCGTGCGCCGCCTCGCGCCTGCCGCACGCATCGTCTTGGGCGGCGGCTACGTCAACACCGAGCTCCGCCACCTCACCGACCCGCGCGTCTTCGATTTCATGGACGACCTCTGCTTCGACGAGGGTTACGCGCCTTGGCTCGGCATCCTCGGCAGGGGCCCGCAAACACGCACCGCCACGCGTGAATCCCTTCCGCCCTCCGCCCTCCGCCCTCCGCCCTC
>CAYZQL010000115.1:0-939 GCA_964480555.1 uncultured Lentisphaeraceae bacterium
ATCCCAGTTGTTCTGCTGCGCCCAAGTCTGGAGGAACCCGAAGTGGATGCCCTCGGCGGTGTTGATGTCCATGTCGCAGGAGTGGTTGGAATGCCCTGAGAAGCCAAGGTTCAGCATGGAGGCCAGCGGCTTGGCGCCGCCGCCGGTATCGCCTGCCCATGTCGCGACGAACTGTTGCACGCCCACGTAGCCGCCTGCCGAATAAACCATGGACCGCCTCTTGGCGTGGGCCTCGAACCCGCGGGACATCTGTTTGGCGTAGATGACGGGGTAGAGGTTGTGCATCTCCTCGTCGGACATGCCGTTGCCCCACTGGCGTTTCGGGTGCTCCGTCACCTGCGCGCAGCCGTCGAGTTTGAAACAGGCGGCCCCTTGGTCCACGAACAGCTTAAGGTGTTCGAACCAGGGCTCTGAGCCTTCCGGCGCAACCGCTTGCTTGGCCCCCGCTTTTGACTCCGCCTTGCCCTTGGCGATGCGGTCGTCGTGCCACACTTCCGGCACGCCGTCTGGCGTTCCGCTTTTCGGTGCGGCAGAGGGGTCCTTCTGTCCTGCGACGAGCTGCTCTTCGTACACGCCCAGATCGTAGTCGCAGCAGAGCCAGAGGCTGAGTTTAAACCCCTTTCGCGTCAGCGCGCCGATAAAGGTGTGCGGGCCTTTGGGCGCCCAGTACGGAATGGGGAAACGTTGCGGGTGCCACGTCTTCCGGGTCGTCTGGTCGTAGTTCTTGGACATCCAGCCGGGCTCGAGGCCGATCACGTCGCACGGCATTTCCCGCTTCCGGAATTCGAGCGCCTCATTGATCAGGTTGAAGGCGTCGATATTTTGGTTGCACACGTAGGTGAAGGCATATCCCCAGACCGGGAGCAGGGCCGGCCGCCCCGTGAGCGAGGTATAGGTCTCGAGCAGGCTACGGTAGTCCGGCCCGCAGAAAAGATAGTA
>CAYZQL010000115.1:949-12521 GCA_964480555.1 uncultured Lentisphaeraceae bacterium
GGTGCAGATCAGCGCGTCGGGATCGCTCTTGCCAACATCGAAGGTATTGCGCCAGGTCGTGTTCATCAGCAGGCCCCAGCCGCGCTGGCTCAGGATCATCGGAACGGGAATGTAGGAGGTGACATTGAGCACCCAGCACTCGTACGCCTGGCCCCGCCGCATGAGGTTGTCGCGGTTGACATCGCCAAGCCCATACAGCCGCTCGTCTTTTTCAAGGGCGAAGCGGACGTCGTATCCGTTCGAGGCGGTGAGCGCCGGCGCCGTCGTCTGCCGCACCCCGTTTTTTCCGTCGGGGGCCGAGAGCGCCACTTGGCCGCCTTTGCGTGTCACCGAGAGCTTTGCCTGTGCGGTGGCCAGGATGTAGGCGTCCTTGGTTTCCGAGCGCTGGACGGGGGTTGCGGGGAAAGTCGTGGCCAGGATGCCGTAGCGGTTGAGCGCAGATTCTGTCCACCGCGGCCCTTTGCTGTGCCGGATACGGAAGAGCTTTTCGCCCAACACGTCGACCCTGACAAATGCGCCGTCCTCGAGCGTGAATACGGCGCTTTGACCGGTCAACGGCTTGTCGTCCGGCCAGCCGGCCGCGTTATTTGTCGGCGCGCAGACAGCCGGTGTCCCCAGCAGCAACGGAAGAAGAAGGACAAACGTTTTTTTCATGCTGGAACTATATCAGTCTGACGCAGAAGGGGCAAGCGCGTCCGACGCGGATGCGGCGCGGATGCTGAGAACCGCGCGAAAAAACGATGATGGCCGTTCTGTACAAACGGAGGTGCCGTCCCTATAATGCCGACATACAAACGAGGGAACCCGGTTGTCTGTCAGTCAAACCATAAAGCGGCTAAACGTTTTTTTCTTGTCACCTGCCCTGCCGGTGTGCTGTCTTCTCGGCTGCTTGTTGGGCGCGGGGGGCTTCACGTTCCGCGAAGGCGAGGGACTCGCTTACCTCGGCAGCGCCTCGGCGACCTGCGCGAACTGCCACATCATGCGGGAGCATTACGACGGGTGGCAGAAGGCGAGCCATCACGCCTGGGCCACCTGCAACGACTGCCACGTGCCGCATGCGGTCATCCCCAAATATCTCGTGAAAGGCGAAAACGGGTTCGCCCACTCCAAGGCCTTCACCTTGCAGGATTTCCACGAGCCCATCCGCATCCGTGCCAAAAGCGCCCGGATCGTACAGCGTAATTGTCTGCGCTGCCACGGCGATCTGGTGAGCGACATGCTCACCCGCGCCCGCGATGCGGGAGAACCCTTCACCTGTGCCCGCTGCCACGACAACGTCGGGCACGGGCCCACGCGCTAAACCCCGGAGGCCTTATGTCCGATAAAACACCTGCTCAAAAGACCGCCCGCCTGTCGGCCGCCTATCTGCTCACCGTGCTCGCCGTGGCCGCTGCCACCGTGGGGGTGATGGCGCTCTGGCGCAACATCATGGAGCGCAAGGCCGAGGCCCGCCAGCGCGTGTTTCAGATTGTCGAGCTGAGTGAGCGCACGGATGACCCTGCGGAGTGGGGAAAGAATTATCCGCGCCAGTATGACAGCTACCGCCGCACGGTGGATGTCGAGCGCACCCGTCACGGCGGCAGCGAGGCGTTTCAGAAACTGGATGCGGACCCGCGCTGGCGCATCCTTTTTCAAGGTTACGCCTTCGCGGTGGATTACCGCGAGGAACGCGGCCACGCCTATATGCTTTCCGACCAGGAGGAGACCCTGCGCGTCACGCAGTTCAAGCAGCCGGGAGCCTGCCTTCACTGCCATGCGTCTGTTCTGCCCGCCTACCGCGAGATGGGGCGCAAAGCCGGCGTCGCGGACGACAGGCCTCAGGAACAGGTCATGCGCGGCTTCGACCTCGTGTGCGCGATGCCGTACGCCGACGCCCGTAAGCTGCCCGACGCGCATGGCCGCCCGCTCATCCGGCATCCGGTCGCCTGCATCGACTGCCACGACCCTTTCTCGCTACAGCTCCGCGTGACCCGCCCAGGCCTGCTTAACGGCCTGAGCGAGCTTGCGCAGGCGGCGACGCCGCTGCCTCACCTGCCTAGCATCATGCGCTGGCGCTCCGGCAAACGCGTCCGCCCCTATGACGTGAACGCCGATGCGTCGCGCCAGGAGCTACGCTCTCTCGTCTGTGCCCAATGCCATGTGGAGTACTATTTCAAGGGCCCGGAAAAGCGAGTGACCTACCCGTGGCACAAAGGCGTCCGGATGGAGGAGATCGAGGCGTACTACGACACCGTGGGGCATACGGATTGGAAGCATGCGGTCAGCGGGGCCAACACGCTGAAAGCCCAGCACCCCGAGTTTGAACTCTGGGGACAGGGCGTCCACGCGCGAAGCGGGGTGGCCTGTGCCGACTGCCACATGCCTTACATGCGCGAAGGCGCGGTGAAGGTCAGCAGCCATCATGTGCGCAGCCCGCTGCTCAGCGCGGCCCGCGCTTGCCAGACCTGTCACAAGCAGACCGAGGCGGAGCTGGTCGCGCGCGTCGAGGACATCCAGAACCGCACGGCCGCCCTCATGAACCGTGCCGAAGAGGCAACGGTCGCGCTCATCCGCGAACTGGCCGCAGCCCAGAAGAACGGTGCCGCCGAGAACGCTCTCGAGAAACCGCGTGGCCTGCACCGCCAGGCACAGTGGCGTCTGGATTTTGTGGCGGCCGAGAATTCGATGGGCTTTCACGCGCCGCAAGAGACCGCCCGGCTTCTTGCCGAGGCCATCGATCTCGCCCATGCCGGGCGCATCGCCCTGCTGGAACGTTCAGCCCGGTGAGGAAAAGCAATGAAAAAGATTCTGTTGGGAATGGCCGCGACGGCGTTCCTGTTGTCGGCTGCGAGTGCGGCTGAGACGTGGCGCCCCGATGTCAGATGGCGGGGTTTTAACCTGCTCGAGATGTTCTATTACCGGGGGCAGCCGACCTCCTTCAAAGAGGAAGACTTCAAGCTGATCAGCGGGCTGGGCTTTAATTTTGTGCGCCTGCCCATGGATTACCGTTTCTGGATACAAGGCGGAAACTGGGAGGCGGTCGACGAAACCCGGCTTGAGCCCATCGATCAGGCGATTGCATGGGGCAAGAAGTATGGGGTCCATGTGCAGCTCTGCTTCCACCGCGCGCCGGGTTACACCGTGGCCAAGCCTTCGGAGCCGCGCGATTTGTTTTCCGACGAGGAGGCGCTGCGCGTCTGCTGCAAACACTGGAGCCTGTTTGCGCGGCGCTATAAAGGGATACCCTCGCGCGAGGTGAGCTTCAACCTGTTCAATGAGCCCGGCGAGGTTGAGGAAGCGGCCTATGCGAAGGTGGCGGGCGCGCTGGTCGCCGCCATCCGGGCGGAGGATCCGGACCGGTTCATTGTGGCGGACGGCATCGCATGGGGCGGGCGCCCCGCCCAGTCGCTTTTCAGACTCGGGATCGGGCAGGCGATGCGCGGCTACAAACCCATGTCGATCTCGCACTACCTGGCGAGCTGGGTCGGCACGCCGACGGACGAGCCGGTGTGGCCGCCGCCGCAGGCGGTCAGCCCGTTGTATGGCCCTGCCAAGGCCCCGCTGAACGTGCCGCTGGTGATTGAGCGCGTCCCCGAGGGAATCCTGACTCTGCAGCCCGGGATGGTGTCGGGCAGGCTCCGTTTGCGCGTGGCGGCGGATGACGCGGTGGTGCTGGAGTGCGACCTCGATCCGAAGCAGGGTGCCGCGGGCTGGACGAATGTGGTTTACAAGAGCGAGTGGAAGATTTCGCAGGGCCGGTGCCTTTCCGAGTTGAGCGTGGCCCTTCCGAAGGGCGCGCAGCGGCTCTCCGTCAGCATCCCCAGCGGCGATTGGGCGCAACTCTCCAAAGTCACCTTGGCAGGAAAGTCGGGACAGGCGGCGTCGCTGCGGTTTGAACAGACGTGGGGCAAAACCAACCGCGTGTTCCGCTTTATGGGCTTCGGGGCAAGCCCCGCTTTTCAGTCGGGCGAGGACGCTTGCGACGGGCTTGCCTATCTCCGTCAGAACGTGATAACCCCTTGGCAGCCCGCTTTCGATGCGGGGGTGTTCGCCATGGTCGGCGAGTTCGGTGCCTTCAAGCATACGCCTCATCCGCTGGTGCTGAAGTGGATGGAGGACAACCTGAAGCTCTGGCACGAGTCGGGGCTGAGCTGGGCGCTGTGGAATTTCAGAGGGGCGTTCGGCATTCTCGACAGCGAGCGCGCCGATGTGCGTTACGAAGAGTTCCACGGTCACAAACTCGACCGAAAGATGCTCGACCTGCTGCAGAAATACTGACCGCCCGGCTATTTCAGAAGGCTGTCTTTCAGGTTCAGCACGTCGTTTGCGGGAAGGATCACGAAGTCGCCCGGTTGACACGCCTCGGAAAATGAGCAGGAGATCCTGAACTTCCAGCCGCTGCTCTTCTTCGTGGGCCGGGTGACCACTTTCAGCACATGGTCCCCTGGGGCGAAAACCACGCTTCCCCATGAGCCCCGCTGCAAATCCGTGCCCACGCGGGTGCTGCCGGCATACACCAGAACGGGGCCGCGGACGTCGAAGGTGAGAGCCGTCGGACGGATGACCCGAAGAACGGCGCACGCGGCAGCGGCTTTCCCGCTGGCGCCGACCAGCGGCCCCAGGTCCATCTCGCCGTGAGCAGTCGCGTTGGTCATCACCTGCCAGTTCAGCTTCGCCGTCAGGTTGGACACGCCGCCCTCGAAAGGTCCTGCCGCCATCCACTGGCAGAGGCGGTTCTCGGCGAGCAGGGCGGGGGTGTGGCGGCTCGTCAGGCTCCAGCCGTCACCCTTGAACGTGCAGGCCACGGGCAGCCGGAAAAAGCCCTTCGCACCTTCGGGAGAGGTCGCGGGCAAGGAGAGCGTCGTTGTCGCGCCTGCCGCGAGGGGCGCTTCGGCGCCCGTGAACCCCCAGCCGGAGACGGGGTCTACCGCTACGGTGCAAGAGGCGTCAGGCGCATCTTTTGCGAGCGCGATCTGGAGCGGGACCGAGAACGCGCGCGCCGGTGTTTCGCCGATCGCCTGCTCCGTGCTCCTGTCCCACTCGCGGACGCTGACCCGTGCCCCCAAAAGCGCGCGCGCGACCCTTGGGTCAAAGACCGTCCCGCCGGCATTCGCCTCCGACAGAGCGCGCAGCGCGAGCAGTGTGGCCTCCCGCGCCAGCGTTTCCGCCTTCGGGTCGTTCAGGGCTTCTCCGGACGCCTGCTGCGTGAGCCGTGCCTTGAGCGGGCCCCAGGCCGCCGGGGTCGCTTTGCCGAGCAGCGTTTCGGCTCCGCTCAGCATGGCCAGCACACGCTCGGCCGGGTGGAGCAGCGCGGCGTCCCTGACCTGCGCGCTCAAGGGCAGCGCCACGTTCTCGAACCGGTTGCCGTGCAGGACAAGCGTCTTCACGTGCTTGCTGCTGGACGTGATTCCGAGATCGGCGTTCTTCACAGTGCAGTTCTCGACCAGGCCGTTATCGCTGGCCATGCCGATCTGCGCGTTGTTGTGCAGCACACACCGCCGGGTCACGCAGGAACGGGTCAGCGTCAGGTTGCCGCCGTTGTCGGAAATGTCGATGACCGAGTCTGTTGAGGGAACCCCGTTGGCCGGGCCGCGGTAGCTGTTGCCCTCGGTGACCGCGTTCTCGATGTACTGCACGAACCAGAGAGGAATGATCGTGTGGTAGACCATGCCGAAGCCGCGGAACCCGCCCGAGCGGGCGCTGCGGTTGCGCGCGAGCACGCCCTCGGTGAGGCCGCCGTAGAGCTGGATCGCGATCGAAGAGTCTTCGGTGTCGTTGTCCACGTAGAGCAGGCGCCGCCGTTCGGCCGCGATCACGAACCGCGAGGTCGCGTCCGGGCGGATCGTCCAGGGGCGGTCGATCGTCACCTCCACCTTGTTGGTGAGCGAGGTGACGGTGCGTGTCTGTCCCGCGCCGCGCCCCTCGATGATCTGCACGTCGTGGCCGACCCAGAAGTCTGTGCCGTTCCGGTAATCGGGCTTCGCGTCGCCGAAATCCAGCGTCATCCGCGTGCCGTCGCAGCGGGCTCCCGCCGTGCCTCGGAAGGCGACGCTGGCACCGTCGTGCGTGATGGCCTCCCGGTTGTTGGTGAAGAGGTCGTGCTGCCGGTTCTGTCCCCAGTAGAGATTCCGCGAGATTGACGAGATGCTGTAGGTGCAGTTGTAGGCGTCGTTCTTCTCAAAGATGACCTTGTCGCCGCCGACGACCGCCCAGCCCGAGCCGTTGATGCGGCAGTTGGCCATCCGCACATAGTCGCCGGACACCACAAAGAAGAGCGTGGAAGAGCCCTCTTTCGAGCAGTAAATGTCGCAGTCCTCCACGCGCACGAAGCGGGCGCTGCGGATGACGATGCCGTTCCCGCGCAGGTAGGCGCGCTTTTCGTACTCCTCCGTGTTCTTCAAGAGGTACTGGTCGATGATCAGCTTGAAGCAGACCCGCCGGATGGTGATGTCGTGTGAGGTCATCTCTTTGCTGGCGGCCAGCTCGTGCCTGCCCGCCAGTTCATTTTTGCAGACGATGCCTGCGCGGTATTTGCCCGCGTGGATGAAGAGGTCCTCGACGCCGAACGAGTGCGTGCCTTCGATCAGCGCTTCGGGCGGCTCCTCGCAGTCCGGCCAATAGAGCTGGGAGGTCTCGCGCGACTCGCCGCGGAGCAGGGTGCGCGGCGAGATCTGCAAGGTGCCGTTGCATTGGAAGCGCCCGCGCGGCAGATAGACGATGCCGCCGCTGTTGGTGGCCGCCATGGCGAGCGCGGCCTGCAAGGCAAGCGTGTCGTCCAGCCCGTCGTTCGGGATTGCGCCGAAGGCGGTCACGTCGAAGACGTCCTTCTTCCAGACCTCCTGATAGGGCCGGACCGTGATGGTTCCGGCCGTCCTCCAGCCGTCGCGGCCGCCGCAGCCGTTGTGAAGGTAGGCGGTGTACGTGCCGGTCGGAACGTCTTTCGCAAGCGGCGCGTCGAGCGACCAGACATCCTTCTTCTCAAGGTTCAGCTCCAGGCGTTTCCCGGCCTCGGAGACCAGCACGGCCCGCGCCTTGCCGCCGCGGTCGAGGCACCGCCCGAAGAACCGTATCCAGCCGCCGGGGGAGGCCTCCGCGCCCAGGTCGCCGTGAATCCACCAGGCCGCGGGCTCGTTCAGGATGAAGGGGTCGGAGGCGGCTCCGCTCTCAGAGACGACGCGGCAAGCGACAAGCCCCGCCGCCAGTGCTTGGGGATACGCGAAGCAGACTCCGGTCTCCGTCACCTTCACAGGGCGGAGGCGCTGCGCCTTGCCGAATTCCGGCGCTGCGGCCTGCGCGGGAGACTTGGCCGAGGCGTTCCGCAGCGAGGCTACTTCCACGACGGGATTCGTTCCCCAGGCTCCGCCGTGCACTTGGACGTACTCGCCCGGTTCAACCGGGGCGGACCACCAGACGATTCCGGGCCGCTCTTGAGCCGACATCGTTGTGGCCACCGACAGCGCGAATGCAAGGCCCCCGGCTAAACGCTTCATGTCATTCCCTTTCATTTCAAATGGCAAACAGGATAATCCCCAAAAAGGCGATTGTCCAGCTTGTGAAGGGGCTGAAGTCGGAAAATTCGGGAATCGCCGGACGTTGACAGTGCGGCGAGACACATGGTATCGTAACCAGTATACTGGAAAGGGGAATCGGTACATGAGACGGTTACGGGGGTTGGCTTTGGCTGCGGCGGTTTTCGGGTGGGCAACCGGGTCTCTTCGGGCGCTGGAGCGGCTTGAGGTGCCGCGTGCGGGTAATGGCGCGGCAGTGGCGTTCTTCGGTGCGGGCGAGCGGCTCTACAACGGCATCGTCTTGCCCGAAGAGTGGCCGCCTCAGACGATCGAAAAGCACGACACGGCGCCCATGGCGGTGCCGTATCTCACGTGCCCGCCGAAGGTCCTTCCGATCGACATCGGGCGACAGCTCTTCGTGGATGACCTTCTGATAGCGACCAGCACGCTGAAGCGCGTCTTTCACACGCCCAAGAAGTACGCGGGCAACCCGATCCTGAAGCCTGAGACGGCGCTGGAAGTGAATGCGGGCAAGAATTCGGCTGCGGTCCCCAAAAGCGGCGGCGTGTGGTGGGATCCGGCCGAACAGGTGTTCAAGATGTGGTACGAGGCCGGCTGGATTCACACGGTCTGCTATGCCACGAGCAAGGACGGGCTGAAGTGGGACCGGCCCGCGCTGGATGTCAAGCCGGGCACGAACCAGGTGCTGCCGCCGGACCTGACGCCCGACTCGTGGACCGTCGTGCCGGACTGGGAGGCCAAGGATCCGCAACAGCGCTACAAAATGTTCCTGCGGGGGCCGGGTGGCAACAAGCCGGGGGTGAGCATGACCTCGGCCGACGGCATCCACTGGACGAACCGCGTGGAGAGCGGCGTGACAGGAGACCGCAGCACGATGTTCTACAACCCGTTCCGCAAGAAGTGGGTCTACAGCTTGCGCTCCGGGTTCAGGGGAAGGTCGCGGCACTATTGGGAATGCGACGATTTCCTGGCAGGCGCGAAGTGGGCGACGAACGCGCCGGTGGTGTGGGCTGCGGCAGACCGGGAAGACCCGAAGGATCGCGTGATCGGCCGCACACCGCAGCTTTACAACCTCGACGCCGTGGCCTACGAGAGCATCATGCTGGGCTTTTACGAGATGCACCAGGGGCCGGAGAACGATGTCTGTGAGAAACAGGGCCTGCCGAAGATCACGGAGCTGAACTTCGCCTACAGCCGTGACGGGTTCCACTGGTCGCGCCCGGACCGGCGCGCGCATATCCCGGCGGAGCGGCGCGACGTGTGGGACCGCGGCTACGTGCAGTCGCTCGGCAACCTCTGCTGCGTGCGCGGCGACACGCTGTGGTTCTATTACTCCGCGTTTCAGGGCGACACGAACAAGGTGAGCAAGAACTGGCTGCAGAACGGCATGTACGACCGGGGCGCCACCGGGCTGGCGTTTCTGCGGCGCGACGGGTTCGCCTCGCTGGAGGCCGGCCCGGAGGGCGGCACGCTGACCACCCGCCCCGTCGTCTTCAGCGGCGCGCGGCTGTTCGTCAACGCGGCGGCGGCCGGCGGCGAGGTGCGCGTGGAGATCTTGGACGAGGCCGGCACGCCGATCGCGCCTTACACGCTGGCGCGCTGCAGGCCGGTCGCGGCCGACAGCACGCTTGAGCCGGTCCAGTGGGATGCCGCTCAGGACGTGTCGGCCTTGGCCGGGCGCTCGGTGCGCTTCCGCTTCGCGCTGAGGCAGGCGGCACTCTACGCGTTCTGGGTCAGCCGCGACGCGACGGGGCGCAGCGACGGGTATGTGGCGGGCGGCGGGCCGGGGTTCACCGGCATGACGGACACGGTGGGGCGCGGGGCGCTGCAGGCGGAGCGGAGCGCGTTCGCCGACGTCACTCGGAGCCTGCTGCCGCCGGGCTGGGGCGCCCGCTCAGCCGGCGACAGGGTGATGGCAGGACTGGCTCCCGTGACGGCGCCGCACGTGAAGGGCGCCCACGATGCGGAGCTGGCGATTGTGGGCGAGCGCGCCTATGTCGTGGCGGAAGTGAACGACGAGCAGGCGGGCGAGAGCGCGGACTGGCCGGGCATTTACGCCGTGCTGTCGGTGGTCGATCTGAAGACGCGGGCGGTCGAGGCCGTCGTTCCGATCGCGCGGGGCGGGCAGGTCTTCGAGAATGAAACCCTGCCGGTCGGCGCGTGTTTCGTGCCGCGCATCCTTCAGAAAGACGACCAGACGCTGCGCTGTTTTTTCGCCAGCGAGCAGCCCGGCAAACGGCAGGCGCAGACGTGGTACCGCGATTTCGACCTTGCGCGCGGAGCCTTCGAGAACCGGATCTTCCGCGCGAAGATCAAGACGGCGGCAGGGGTTTTCGACATGCAGCCGCAGTATCTCCACGCCGACGCGGCGGCGCAGGGCTTTGCCCGCAAACCGGTGGATTTCGGGCTCTACCTTTTCGACTCGTTCAAGCGCTTTGACGGCAAGACCTATGTGGCGCTCAACAACTATCCGGGCGGGCAGAACGCGCTGGCCGTCGTGAGCGAAGGGATGGACACCTTCGAGGTGCTGGGGCACTACAACGGGACGGCGTCTGTGAAGCTGACCGAGTCGGCGGTGAACCGCCTGCCGGACGGCACCTGGCTGGCGGTCTGCCGTCAAGAGGGCGGCAACCGGAATTACGTCTTCACGCAGAGCAGCGACGGCAGGACCTGGACGACGGGCGAACACCGCAACGTGGTGCAGGGCGGGACTTCGTCGAAACCCACGTTCGACCGTTTCGGCGGCGTGTACTGGCTCGGGTGGCAGGAGGCCACGGGGACAGGCACGGTAAACCGGTCCGTGTTCAACGTCGAGGTGTCACGCGACGGGACAAACTGGGAACGCAAATACCGGTTCGTCTCCGACAAGTCGTTCCAGTACCCGACCTTCCGCGAGCACGGCGGCGCCATCTACGTGTGCGTGACGCAAGGCGATTCCTCGCAGAGCCGCAAGGAGCGCATCATGTTCGGCCGCGTGGAGTAACGCCGCTATTCGAACAGCGACTGAAGCGCCAGGATCTGCTCGGCGATGGCCCAGCGCCACGCGTCGAAGGTCTCTGCGGACCAGAGGCCTTCGTTTTTATATTTGGGCTGGACGTTGATCGCGGCGTTGATCCGATCCAGCGTCGCGCGGGCTTTGGCTGCCGCTTCCGGGTGCCCGGCCTCCGCGGCGCGGGCGATGGCGCTTTCGAGCGTGAACACGTAGCGGTGGTCGTCGATGCCTTCGCGGTCCGCTTCCCACAAGGTGACCGGAATGGGCGTGCCGTCGTCGGCCGTGCGGTTGAAGAAGTCCTGCGCAGAGCTGTCCAGATAGTTCCACGGGTCGCCGCAGTCGTACTGGTAGATCCACGGGATGAGGCCGCGGTACCCGGACTGCCAGAAGCCGAACCCGTAGGTCATGCGCGCGCCGACCGTGGTGGTGTGGTCGTTCTCGCCGGAGATATGGTTGGGGTAGCACCAGTATTCCACGCCTCGCGCCTTCATGTCCGCCAGGACCGCCTCGCGGCCGAGCGAGAAGGGCTGGCAGCACCAGACGTCGATAAAGGGGCGCATGGGCGCGAACTGCTCATGTTCGGGATCGGCGGTGACGTAGGTGCGCACGTGCGGCACCTGTTTGATGGCCGCCATGACGCGCGTCATGAAGGCCACGGAGACGGGGCTGGTCGAAGGCTCGTCCACGGGGTAATAGAGCAGCTCCGGCCACTGGCGGCGGCGGGCCTCATTCTCGATGGTCTGCACCATGGCGGTCAGCTCGGTGAAAAACGCGTCCGGCGGCATTTTGACCTGGCTCAGGTGCGACCCCATGCCCGTCTTTATGAATTTGCCGTAGAGCGCGCCGAGGGGGATCGAACAGACGACGGGCGTGTCGAAGCCGACGCTGCGGGCGAGGTCGATGTCGCGCTGGAGCCTGTCGAAGCCGAAAAGCCAGCGGTTCTGCTTGACGTGTCCGGAGAGGCCCAGCACGACCGCATTCATGCCGTGTTCGCGCATGTCGATGTGTTCGGCTTCGGCCTTGCGCTGCCACCACGCGCGCGAGAAGGCATCCGGCGCTCGCTCGCTGTTGG
>CAYZQL010000116.1:0-12424 GCA_964480555.1 uncultured Lentisphaeraceae bacterium
CACCGAGGACACCGCGCCCGGCTACGAGCCGCACGACGTCAGCCTCACCTTCAAGAACCGCTACGGCGTGTGTCGCGACAAGGCGGTGCTGCTCGCCGCCTTGCTGAAGTTGGCGGGCATTCCCGGCTATCCGGTGCTGATCCACGCGGGCGCGAAGATGGACCCGGATGTGCCGATCCCCTTCTTCAACCATGCCATTACCGCCGTGGACAAGCCCGGCGGCGGCTACATCCTGATGGACCCCACGGACGAGAACACGCGAGACCTTTTCCCCTCCTATCTCGGCAACCGCAGCTACCTGGTGGCCCGCCCGGAAGGCGAGACCCTGCTGGTTTCCGATATCCACCCCGCCGAAAACAACCTGGCCCGCATCACCACCGACGGCACGCTGGACGAGACCGGCGCGCTGTTGCTCAAGACCCGCATCGTGTTCGAAGGGATCAACGACAACGCCTACCGCGGCCACTTCCTGCAGCAGAAGGCCGAGCAGCGGAGGAAGTTTTTTGAGAGCGTTCTGAAAGGCCGCCTTTCCGGCGCGGAAGTGATCGAGTGCGTCCTCACCCCCGAAGACCTGCAGAACACGGAAGAGCCTTTGACCGTCTCGCTCACGAGCCGCGTGCCCGACTTCCCGGTGCGAGGGCAAGGCCTCGACCTCGTGACCGTGCCGTGGC
Source organism: uncultured Lentisphaeraceae bacterium (assembly GCA_964480555.1). Taxonomy (GTDB): domain Bacteria; phylum Verrucomicrobiota; class Kiritimatiellia; order RFP12; family UBA1067; genus CAYZQL01. Next base: position 672 of record CAYZQL010000116.1, read on the forward strand.
TCGGAACGGCGCTGGGGTATGCGAATTTCGTGATCGGACAGACCGGCCTGAAGGCGCGCCGCTATCCCATGGAGACCCGGATCGCCTGCGGGATCGAGGAGCGGGTCACCCTCGACATCGCCGCCGGTCTGGGCGCGCCCCGCGCGCTGCCTGCCGAGGTCCGCATCGACCGTGCGGGCGTCGCTTTCACGATGGCGCAGCGCGTCGAGGGGGGGCGGCTCACGGGGTCGCTGCGGTATCTGCTGAAAGCCCCCGAGTTCTCGCCGGCCGACTATCTCGAGCTCAAGAACATTCTTCAAGAGATCGAGCTGGCCAGCCGCAGCCGGCCTCTCTTTGTCGGCAAGGATACGCTCGCGCCTGACCAGGAAACCCTGTCCGTGCTGACGGACACGCAACTTCACACGCCGCAGGCGTGGACGACCACGAGGACCTGGTCCAAGCGCATTCTGACCTACGCGGGCAAGAAGAACGGGGCGGAGCTGAAGTTCGCGTTCAACCCCGCGTGGCAGAGCGTCGAGCTGGTCTCCGCCGTGGTCTCGAACACCAGCGGCAAGGTGCACCGGGTGACCCCCAAAGAGATGAACCTCATGGATGCCGCCTGGGCCGGTTCGGCACCGCGTTACCCGGCCTCGAAGACACTGGTGGTGAATCTGCCCGGCGTCGAGACGGGCAGCGTGATCACGGTCACCACGCGCTTCACCCAGACGAACGCGTGCTTCTTCAGCCACGCGCAGTCGTTCGGCGGCACGGAGCCGGTCTTGGACGAGACCTACCGCCTGACCTATCCGAAGTCGCTGAAGCCGCTCGTGCAGACGTTCCACCTCGGAACGGTCACCTGCGTCGCCGAGACCAACGCCGCGTCGGTTGTCCTCACCTGCCGCGCGCCGGAGCAGCCGGTTATCCGCACGGAAGAGCAGTTGCCTCCCGGGCATTTCTTTAAGCCGACGCTCTTCGTTTCGTTCGGCGACTGGGCGGACTACGCGCGTAGGCTTCGGCGCGAGATCGACGCCGTCTCCGAGGGCGACTCCGCCGCACGCCGCCGCGCCAAAGAGCTGGTCAAGGCCCTCAAGGACCCGCGCGCCCGCATGCTCGCGATCCGCGACGAGGTGGTGCGCACCATCCGCCCGGCAGGGCCCTCGTTCTTGGAACTGCCGCTCGGAACGCTCTCCACGCCCGACCGCACGCTGGCCGATCAGTACGGTCACCCCGCCGACCGTGCGGTGCTGCTGGCCGCGATGCTCGACGCGGCGGGCTTCGACGCCGAGCTGCTTTTCGCGAGCGGCGACACGACGCGCTATCCGGCCTTCTCGCAGCCCCGGCGCGATGTCCCGCAGCTCGGGTTTTACTGCAACCCGCTGGTCGCCGTGAAGCACAAAGGGATCGTGTATTACCTCAACGAGGGCGACCAGTACGACGAGCTGGGCAGCTCGTCGTTCGACGCAGCGCCCGCACTGACGCTGAAGGGAAAGACAGAGGCGCTTGCCGTAGCCGAGCCTTTCCGCAACCGTGCGAGAAACGCATGGTCAATCGATCTCGACGCCTCGGGCACCGCCCGGATCACGGTCTCCAACTGGTTCTTCGGCACTCAGGCGGGCGTTTTCCGCAAGCAGTATCAGGAGATGCTGCCGGAGGACCGCCGCCGCCACCACCTCGAGTTGGTCGGGGCGGTCTCAAAATCGGCAGAGCCGGCTTCGGAGCTGCGCACGGAGACCTCCGCCTATCCCTGCCTGCGCGTCTATACGGTCACGGCGAAGAACTACGCGGTCGTCGGGAAGGACACGTTGACGCTGCTGGTGCCGGAGGTCGCGGGCGCGATCTTTCCGCTGCGCGCCGACACGCGCGAAAACCCTTTGTTCTTTGGGAATAACGACCTCTCGGAGCTGGTCTGCCGCATCACGCTGCCGCCCGGGTTCACGCGCCTGCCGCTCGTGCCGGAAGCGAAGCGGTGGGTGTTTCCGAACGGGTTCGGGACTCTGGACTACGAGGTCCGGACGGTGCCCCGCGCCGACGGGCGGGTGGAAGTGTGCATCACGCGGAAAATCGCGCGATGCAGTGGCGAGGCCGCGCCGGAGCTCTATCCGGCCCTGCTGGAGTACAACCGCCGTTTCACGCACGCCGCCACCCGTACGCTGGTGGCGGAGCGTCCCGTCACACCCTGATATCCGGCGCGGATGTTTGCCGCAAGGCAGGCACAGCCCGTCATGTCATGCGGCAGATCGTCCTTGACCCAATCCGGACTGTTGGCAAAACGCCGTTTGTAAGGACGTTGGACCGTAGAAGACAACACATGAGCCACAGGCTTTCCTGGGTATGAAGGTCAGGTGAACGCGTAGTCACTTCTCATGAGAAGTGAATACGGCAACGGGGCGACGGGCGGGGCACGGTTCATTGTTTCACGACACGGCCCGAAGGCGCAGAGGTGAAATGGGTCAAGGCCTGCCCGAACGGCAGCGGAACGTTCTGGAGTGCGGCGGCAAGCGGTATCCCGCGCGGCCGGGGCGGCGACTGGCCCTTCCGAGAGGCAGGGCGGTCACGGCGGCCGTTTCGGTTCACCGGATCGGGCTGCGCTCGGGCGTATAGGTCTCGTCGGTACGGAGGCTGGCGTCGAGGTTCTGGGTCGAGCGACCCCGGTCCACGAGCGGGACGGCCACGTCGTAGAGGACGGTACGGCGCAGCAGCGTGTGCGAGGCGCGCTGGCTGACGCCGATGCCGACGCGCGCGCCGGAGACCCAGTTGTTGAGAAAGACGTTGGCGGTGATGCGGGCGGGGCCGTTGGTGCCTCCGCCGGGCTTGAGGCCCAGGTCCATCGGGATCACGCTGATGCCGGCCATCACGTTGTCCCAGCCGCCGCCCCAGATCCAGTTCGCGCCGTACTGTGTGCCGCTGAAGGGCGTCACGTTCTGAACCTCGTTCTCGATGAAGCGGTTTGCGAAGTTCGCGAGCGGCGCGTCGCGCTCCTCTTCCAGCGGCGGCCGGCCGCCCGCGCTGCAGAGCAGCCCTCCGCCCTGGTGCACGCGGCAGTCCCGGATCAGGTTGAAGAAGTCCGGGGCCGTCTCGCGCTCCGCCGGGGCGGCGTTCTGACGCTCGTCGTGCGTCATGAGCGTGACGCCCATGGTGCGGTCACAAAGATGGCGGTCGACCACGCAGTTGACCGCGCCCGCGCCGTAGATGTAGAGGCCCTTGCCGCAGTCGATCTCCTGGTTGTTGACGAAGACCGTGTCGATCATGCCGTTCATCACGACGACGACGCTGGTGGCGTCGGGCGTCACGCGCCACGGGGCGTCGACGCGCAGTTCGCGCGCTTCGGGATCGCAGGCCGCGATGCGGCGCCACTGTCCCAGGCCGCGGCCGCGGGCGATCACCACGAAGCGCCCGACGCACTCTGCGGCGGCGGCCTCCGCGCCGCGGACCTTGGGCCAGCGTTCGGTTTTCAGCGCGCTGCCGGCGGCTGAGGCGACGCGGCTTTCGAAGAGATAGCCCGCGCCCTCGATCAGGAAGGTCTCGCCCGCGTTGCCGCCGAGCACGGTCCGCTCGACGGTGTTGCCCGCGATGAAGTTCCGGTAGTTGACGCCGAAGTGGGTCTGCATCACGAAGCCGCGCGTGTCGCCGGTCAGCCGGTTGTCCTCGAAGATCACGCGCTCCGCGCCCCAGAATTTGAAGACGTGGCCGCGCCAGGCGCGGTCGGTCTGGAAGAGGTTCTGCGCGAAGAGGCTGTCTTCGACCTTGCGCTCGCAGCTGCAGCCGCCGGGGCCGTAGGTCTCGCAGCGGAGCATGCTGAACCGCCGGGCCTTGACGATGTTGAGCGGGCGGGCGCAGTAGCCGTGGTCTTTGGCGAGGCCGAAGTCCTGCTGGGTTTCGAGGCGCACGCGGTAGAGCGAGACGTCCTCGGACCACTGCGGGTCTTTCCCGACGCACAGCGCGGAGCCGTGCGCGGGCATGAAGCGCAGCGTGAGGTCGCGCAGGGCGAAGCGGTTCATGCCGCGCAGGAGGTCGCGGCCCGCGAAGGCGGTGCGCGTCTCGGTCAGCGCGCGCGGCTCGACGGACGCGACTTGCAGGTTGGCGATGATCGTCTGGTGCATGCCCGAGCCTTGGAGCACGAGGCCGTCGGGGATGTCGAGCGTTCTGGAGAGGGCGTACGTGCCGGTCGGGAGCACCAGGGTGCCGTCGGGCGCGGCCTGCTTGAAGGCGGCCTCGAGCGCGGCGGTGTCGTCCGAGACGCCGTCGCCTTTCGCGCCGAGGTCGCGGACGTTCACCGTGCGGCGCGCGGCCGGCTTTGGGGCGACGGTCAGCGTGAGCGGCTCGGACCAGCCATAGGCTCCGCCGTGGCGCCCGTGGACGAAGAGCTCATACTCGCCCGGCGCCAGGTCGGGGGGCAGCCAGGCGCAGAGCGACCAGCGCTCGGTGTTGTTGTCTTCGCGGTGCTGGGCGGCCACGCGAAGGGGAACCGCGTTCGTGGAGCCGGCAGGGCGGACGACGGCGAGTGCGGGGGGGAGGTGGTGGCCCCACGAGAAGGTGCGCCCGAAGATGCGGACGGGCTCGCCGGGCGCCTGAGTCCGGGGGTAGAGCCATTGGGCCTGAGGGCGGTTCACGAGATAGGGGCGGCTCCACGCGGTGCCGTCGCCGACCCAGACGGCGGCCGTGAAGGGGGCCCGGACCCAGGTGAGGCGCAGGCAGTTGAAGTCGACTTGCAGGAAGCCCTCGCCGCTGCCGAGAACCGCACAGTCGCGCGCCTCCGGCACGGGGGTGGCGGGAAGCTCGGGCAGGTGGCCGATGGCGTCGGCAAAGGCGAGCGGGTCTTGCGGCCGCTGGGCGTCGAAGGCTCCGAGGGCCGCCGCTTTGACGACGGCCTTGCCGGGAACGAAGCCCTCGCCGGTGATGACGACAACCTCGCCGTTGCAGGCGGGCTCCGTGATGACCGCGATTTCCGGTGCGGCAGTCAGCGCGCCGGCGGACAGGAGGAGGAACAGCACAGGCAGACAAGAAGCGTTCATGGAGGTTCCTTTACGATCGTGGGGCGACTTTACACGGGACCCCCGCCGATGTCAAACCGGTTGTGGGGGCCGGGAAAAGTCGGCACGTGACATCCAGGGCGGGATGGTCGATAAATCGCGATTACAATATTTTGAACGCCTTCAGGCCGTTCCGCTGGTAAACTGGACCTCCAATGAAGGTGCTCTTGGGAAAATTGCGGCGCGCAGGGCTCGCGGTGGCGGCGATGGCCGCTCTGTGCGCTGAGGCGCGCGTCGAGCTGGCGTGGTCGGAGCCGTTCCGTCTGCCGCCCGCGCCGGACGGCGCGGAGAACCCCGGGGTGGCGCGTCCTTTTGCCGGCGAGCACAACGGCATGGCCCTTCTGGCGGGCGGCGCGAATTTCAGCGGCGCGCCCTTGGCCGAGGGAGGCAAGAAAAGATACCACGCCGCCATCTACGGTTCGCGGCTCGGCACGAACATGTGGCAGGCGGTGGGCGAGCTGCCGGCGCCGTGGGCCGAGGGGGTCTCGGTGACCACGCCCCGAGGGATCGTGTGTGTGGGCGGGTGCGTGGGGGCGTTCGGGGAGACCGTGACGAACGGCGCATTCCTGATGAGGTGGGACACGTCTGAGAGCAAGGTCCGGCTGTCGCCTTTGCCGGATTTCCCGTATCCCGTGAAAATGGCGGCGTGCGCCGCGCGCGGGCCGTGTGTTTATGTGGCCGGGGGCTGGTGCGGGAAGCCGGCGGAGACCGACGTGTGGATGTTGGACCTCGACGCGTGGCAGAGCCGCAGGGCGGCGTGGCAGCCCCTGCCGCGGTTGCCGGCCGGGCGCGAACAGCCGGTCGCGGCAATCCAGAACACGGCGCACAAGCGGACCGCGCTCTTTGTGGTCGGAGGCATGGCGGACAGGTCGGAGGGCTTGCAGATCGCGCGGGAGGACGGCTACGCGTATGACCTGGCGCAGGGCGCGGAGGGGGTCTGGCAGAAGATCGCCCCGGCGCAGGTGAAGGGCGGCGACACGGTCTGGCCGATGATCGGCGCGTGGGCGGTCGCCTCGGGCGATCAGCACATCCTCTTTTTCGGCGGGTCGGACCGCGACGTGTGGAATGACCAGATCCGCTCGAACGCCGCGCTGAAGGGCGCGGGGCTCGCGGCATGGCGCGACGCCTATTTCCGGCGGCCGTATGGGGAGTTCCGCTTCAACAAGAAGGTGCTCGCCTACCACACGGTGACGGACCGGTGGTTCGAGCTGGGCGAAGTGCCGTTTGCCCCGCGCTGCGGCGCGGCGGTGCTGATGCAGTCTGACGGCTCGCTGCTGGTCGCGAGCGGCGAGATCGGGCCGGGCGTGCGCACGCCGGATTGTGCGGTGGGACGCTTTGTCCGGACCCGGCAGTTTCACCCCGTCAATGCGGCCGTGATCGTCGTCTATTTCGTCGGGATGACTTTGCTGGGGCTCTATTTCATGCGGCGCAACAAGAGCGCGGACGACTACTTCAGGGGCGGGGGACGCCTGCCGTGGTGGGCGGTGAGCATCAGCATCTACGCGACGATGTTCAGCTCCATCACCTTTATCTCGGTGCCGGCCATCAGCTATGTCTCCGACTGCCGCTATTTCATCATCGCGATCGGGATTCTGGTGCTCCCGCCCGTGGTGGTGAAGTACTACCTGCCTTTTTTCCGCAGGCTGAACCTGACGAGCGCCTACGAGTATCTGGAGGTGCGCTTCAACCTGGCGTGCCGGCTGTTCGCGAGCGGGGCTTTCACGCTGTTCATGATCAGCCGCACGGCGATTGTGACCTATTTGCCGGCGATCGCCTTGTCGGCGGTGATCGACATCGATGTGAACCTCGCGATCGTGCTGGTGACGGTGATCACGATCCTGTACTGCACGGTGGGCGGCATCGAGGCGGTGATTTGGAGCGACGTGATTCAGAGCTTCATCATGATCGGCGGGACGTTCCTGATCGTCGTCCTGCTCATCGCCGGCACGGACGGAGGCTTTGCAGGGTTCCTTGAGATCGGCCGGCACGCGGGAAAATTCCGGGTGCTGGACCTCGCCTTGAACTTCAAGGCGCCGGTCTTCTGGGTCGTGCTTGTCAGCGGGCTTGTGGCGAATCTTTCGTCGTACACCAGCGACCAGTGCGTGGTGCAGCGCTACATGACCACGAAAGACGAGAAAAGCGCCGCCAAGAGCATCCAGTTCAACGGCGTGCTGTCGTTCGTCAACTGCGGCATTTTCTTTCTCATCGGCACGGCGCTGTTCACGTATTACCATTCAAATCCCGGGAGCCTGGATGTGACCATGCCGAAGAACGATTCGGTTTTCCCGATCTACATCGCGAACGGGCTGCCGCTCGGCATCTCGGGGTTGATCCTGGCGGCTGTTGCGGCGGCCACGATGTCCACGCTCTCCTCGAATCTCAACTCGTCGGCCACGGCGGTGACCACCGATTTCTACGCGCGGCTGTTCAAAGGCGCCACCGAGAAGCGGCGGATGCGCTGCGGCCAGGTCGCGACCGTGGTCAGCGGCCTGTTGGGCGGCGCGTTTGCGCTGGTGCTGGCCAACATGCAGATCTATTCGATGTACGACCAGTTCCAGAGGTTTCTCGGGCTCCTGACGGGCGGGCTCGCCTGCCTCTTTTTCATGGGGATTTTCATGAGGCGGGTCAACGGCAAGGGTGCGATCATCGGGCTGGTCGCGAACTATGTCGTGTGCATTGGCCTGGACCAGTGGGAGGTGCCGTGGAAGCCGCATCTGATCACGTGCCTCGTGGTGGCTTCGGTGGCGAGTCTGTTCTTCCCGCATGACCGCAAGGAGTTGCGGGGGCTGTGCTGGGCGGAGCGGCAGGTCCGGTGAAAGGTGATTTTTAAGAAAGGATGGCGAACGATGAGTGTCACGTTGACAGGCAAGGTTTTTCAGGGCATGGACGGCGCGTATACGGCTTTGTTCACGCCGTTCACGGGGGACAACCGCGTGAACGTCGAGATGATCGGGCGGATGGTGGAGTATCACCTCTCGAAAGGGCTGCGCGGCTTTTATTTGACCGGGTCGACGGGAGAAGGTTTTCTGCTGAGTGAGGCGGAGCGCAAACAGGTCGTGGAGGCGGTGGTCAAGGCGAACCGCGGGCGCGGCAAAGTGATTGTCCATGTGGGGTGCGTCGCGACCGACGACGCGGTGCGGCTGGCGCGGCACGCGGCCACCTGCGGGGTGGACTGGGTCTCGTCGGTGGGACCGGTCTATTTCGGCCAGTCGTTCGAGGCGGCTTACCGGCATTACGCGCGCATTGCGGAGGCGACGGATCTGCCGTTCATGGTGTATTCGATCGGGCAGGAGCTGGTCCCGGAGCGCGACGTGCGGCTGTTCGGCATCAAGAATGTCCAGGGCATCAAATACACCGGCGCGGATTATTTCGGGGCGCAGAAACTCACGCGGATGCTGGACAAAGAGGTGATCTTCTTTGCGGGGCGCGACGAGCAGCTGGTGTGCGCGCTGGCATTGGGCAATGTGTTTTCAGGCGGAATCGGCACCACGTACAACATTATTCCCGAGCATTTCGCCAAGATCTGCGCGCTGGCGAGGGAGGGTCGCTTTGTCGAGGCGGGGGCCGTGCAGGACGAGGCGAACCGCGTCGTGGCGCTGATGATCGAGAGCGAGAACTGGTCGTACCGCAAAGCGTTCATGAAGTACATCGGCCTGGACTGTGGCGCGTGCCGCTATCCCTATGCCCCGCTGAGCGAAGCGGAGTATGCGGCGTTCGCGAAGCGGATTGCGGCACAGGGAATCGTCCGCGCGGATGCGGCGGTGCTGTAGCGTTTATCCGTCCGACGGGCCGCGCGGCTCCAGCAGCCAGCGCATGAGCGCGAGTCGGCGCTCGGTGCTTGCGAGGCCTCTTGACTCCTGCGTGACGGGGTCGAACAGGGCTCGTATCCTCCGACGGTGGAGGCGTCGCAGGTCACGCGCGCGCTGGAGCCAGGCCAGCGGCAGGCCGCACACATGGCGGGCGCAGGGATACTGCGGGACCAGAAACGCGCGTGGCATGAAGATGCGGCTGAGCACCAGGCGCAGCCGGCCGAGGGGAGAGGCGTCCCTGAAGCGCAAGAGCGTCGTTTCCGCGCTGCGGGCAGGCGCTTCCGGCAGGGCGAAAAGCGTCTGAAGGGCCTGCGCGTAGCGCTCGGCATCCTCGTCGGTTAAGCGAACCTGTTCGCGTAGGGCCGCGGGCGGCGGGATGCCGAACAGGAACGTGACCACCTGGAGCACGAACGGCAGTCCGCGTCCGGTCTTCCAGCGGCGGGACGCCGCCGCCAGCCTGTCGGGGGTCAGGTGTTCCCCGTGCTTCCGCAGGAACAGCGCGATGTCGAGGTAGCTGCGCATGGGGACCGCGAACAGGTGGTGAACCATGTGCTGCACCAGGTGGCCAAGCTGGTCTTCCGCGGCCAAGGCCCGGACAGGCTGTCCGCAGCAGACGGCTTCTGAGGTGTTCTGCCAGATGGCGTCAAGATCGGGGATCGGCGTGTCGGGCAGACGGCGCGAGGCGACGTGCCAATGGAGCTCGACGAACCAAGGATAGGACGGGTGGTAATAGGCCTGGTCGCTGGAGTAGGGGTTACCGAGGGTCACGGTTTTGACGGTGTAGCCGAGCGACAGGAAGAGCGTGTGACAGGCGCTGCAGTCGGCTACCCGAACCAGCAGATCCAGGTCGCACATGGTGCGTTGGGCGGGATCGTCGTACACGGATTCGCTGAGTGCGGCGCCTTTGAGCGGAAGCACGTCGATGCGGGCGTTGGCGCAGGCGGACAGGAGTTCGGCGAGCTGCTGTTGGCGGAGCGTGGTCTGCGCGAGCGTGGCGAGGAAACGCATGCGCCAGTTGGCCGAGGGCGTGTCGCCGGTCGCAGCGCGGGCGGAAAAGAGGTCAGGCATGCGCGTGGCGAGCCACGGATAGAGGAACGCATCGACGTGCTGCTGACGCGCCTGCGCGAAAAGGGAGGCCCAGTCGGTGTCGGACGGAGGCGTGTAGGACGTGGCGTTGACCGCGCTGCGGAGGCAGTCGACCAGCGTACCGTAACCGGGCGGTATGGCAGGCGGCGTGCTCATTGCAAGGCGTGCCAGATGTCTTGCAGGCGGCGGATCGCGTCGTAGGGGGCGGGGTCGAGGCAGACTTGGCGCACGACCGAAAAGTTGATGGCGCCGGCACGCAGGACGACGGGCAGGTTCTCGGCAGTGATGCCGCCGATGGCAACGGTGGTGAACGGTGCGTTGCGGATGATGGCTCCGGCCTGTTCGGGGCCCAGAGCGGGGTCGGGGATTTCTTTGGTGGGCGTGGCGTAAACCGGGCCGACGCCGCAGTAGTCGGGCGCGGCAGCGGTGGCCCGCTCCGCCTGGCCGGGGTTGTGCGTCGAAAGGCCGAAAAGCCGCAGGGAGGGGAAAAGGCGGCGGGCGTCGGGAAGCGGCATGTCGTCTTGGCCGAGGTGGACGCCGTCGGCCTCGACTTCGGCGGCCAGCGCGGGGTCGTCATTGACGATGAAGCGCGTGGGCGTGCCGCGGGTGATGGAGCGCAGATTGAAGGCGGTCGCGCGAATCTGCTCGCGGTCCGATTTTTTGATGCGCAACTGAATGTAGCGCAGGCCGGCCAGCACGGCGGCCTCGGCGCACCGTTCGTACGAGGTGACCGGGTTGGTGATGACGAGGTAGAGGCCGAAACGTTCAATGGTCATGCGGTTTCCCTTCATGCGGCGGCGGCAATGGGCGGGCTCAGTGGACGAATTGGGGAGGCGTCGTTTCGGAGGCGAGATCCGGCACACACGCGTGGCAGACCCAGCCGCCATCGGGCGTATGGATGAAGGCCGCTCCGTGGAGGAACCCCACCCAGTTGTCGGCCGTGTAGGTTCGCATGTTGAGCCCCGTCAGCACCGAAGCGATGAAGATGTCGTGGCTCACATAAACGCCGAGCCGGGCAGTTGTCTGCGTTGTCAGCCAGTCGATGGTCTGGGCCGTGGCAGAGGCGATCGGATTTGAATGAGGGGCCACGCCGTCGCGCAGATAGTCGAGCATGTAGGCCATGTAACCCCGCTGCCGCATGATCTCTTGAACGGCGTACGGGTCATCGTAAAAAAAGCCGCGCACGCCGAGCGTGTCCGCGTCTTCCACGAGGGGCGCGTCAAACCCCATGCCTTCCGCAAAATAGCGTGCGGTCAGCCGGCAGCGGGTCATCGGGCTGGCCATGAAGCGCGCGTCGCGAAAACCGGCCAGATGGCGGCCCGCCGCGCGCGCCAGCTCGATGCCGTGCGGCGTCAGTCCGAGGTGCCGCCCGAAATCCTTGTCTTCGGCATGGATCGCGGGGCGCTCCGAGTGACGGATGAAGAGTGCGACGCGCCCTCCGTGTTCCAAGACGGCGCGGATTTGAGGGAGGTCAATCGTTTCCGGTGAGGTATGCATGGTGTTTATTCGTAGCGAAGGCAGTCGATCGGGTTAAGGCGCGAGGCGCGCAGTGCGGGGTAAAAGCCGAAAAACATGCCGACCGCGGCGCTGAAGAGGAACGCGACCACGACGGAGGATTCGGTGACGAGGATCGGCCACTGTTGGAGCTTGCCGACCAGCCGGGCTCCAAACGTGCCGAAAAAGACGCCGAGCAGGCCTCCGGTGGTGGAGAGCACCATGGCTTCGGTGATGAACTGCATGAGGATGTCGCTGGGCGTGGCGCCGATCGCCATGCGCAGGCCGATCTCGCGCGTGCGCTCCGTGACCGAGACGAGCATGATGTTCATGATGCCGATCCCCCCCACGAGCA
>CAYZQL010000117.1:0-12282 GCA_964480555.1 uncultured Lentisphaeraceae bacterium
GCTACGTGCAGGACCGCTTCCTGCCGGACAAGGCCATCGACCTGCTGGACGAGGCGTGCGCCTCGATCCGCACGGAGATGGACTCCATGCCGGCCGAGCTGGACGAGATCACCCGCCGCGTCACGCGCCTGCAGATCGAGGAGACCGCGCTCAAGAAGGAGAAGGACCACGCCTCCAAGCTGCGCCTCGACGAGCTGCGCAAAGAGCTGGCCGACCTGAAGTCGCAGGCTGACGCCATGACCGCACGCTGGCAATCCGAAAAGAAGGTGCTCGATGAAACGCGCGTGCTGCGCGAGCAGCTCGAGGCCGCCCGCACCGCCTACGACCAGGCGGAGCGCGCCTACGACAACAACCGCGCGGCTGAACTCAAATACGGCACGATCCCCGATCTGGAGAAACGCCTCAAGGCCGCCCAGGACAAGCTGCACGCTGCTGACGGTTCGGTTATGCTGCGCGAAGAAGTCACCTCCGAGGAGATCGCAGAGGCCGTCTCGCGCTGGGCCGGCATCCCCGTGACCCGCCTGCTGGAGGGCGAGCGCGAAAAGCTGCTGCATCTGGCCGACGTGCTGCACCGCCGCGTGGTCGGTCAGGACGAGGCGGTCGATGCCGTGTCGGATGCCGTGCTGCGCGCGCGCGCCGGCATCAAGAACCGCCAGCGGCCGGTCGGCGCGTTCCTCTTCCTCGGCCCCACCGGCGTGGGCAAAACCGAACTGGCCAAGACGCTTGCCGCCGAGCTGTTCGACGCCGAAGCGGCCATGGTACGCATCGACATGTCGGAGTACATGGAAAAGCACACCGTCTCGCGGCTGGTCGGCGCGCCGCCCGGCTACGTCGGCTACGAAGAGGGCGGCCAGCTCACCGAAGCCGTGCGCCGCAAGCCCTACAGCGTGGTGCTGCTCGACGAGATTGAGAAAGCCCACCCCGATGTCTTCAACATTCTCTTGCAGGTGCTGGACGACGGCCGCCTGACCGACAGCCACGGCCGCACGGTCAGCTTCCGCAACGCGGTGGTCATCATGACCAGCAACATCGGCTCGGAGTACTTGGGGGCGCGGGCGTCTCGCCCGCATTCCAAAAAAGAGGACGATGCGCCCGAAATACCCGAGGACGTCCGCAAGCAGGTGCTCGACCTGCTGAAGACGAGTTTCCGCCCGGAGTTCCTCAACCGCCTGGACGAGGTGGTGCTCTTCAAGCCGCTCGGCCACGCTCAGATCGCGGCCATCGTGCGGCTGCAGCTCGAAGACCTGCGCGCCCGCCTGAAGGAGCAGGACCTCGCGCTCGACGTGGACGATGACGCGGTCGCCTGGCTCGCGGACAAAGGGTTCGACCCCGTCTACGGCGCGCGGCCGGTCAAGCGCGCCCTCCAACGCGAACTGGAAACCCCCGTCGCACGCAAGCTCGTGTCAGGCGGCTACGCGCCCGGCGCAACCGTGCGCGTCACCGTTTCCGGCGAAGCGCTCGCGCTGACGTAAACCGCCATGACGCCACACTGACGAACGGAACGACGCGAGCCGCAAGCGGCTGGCGCAGGAGAAACACACGATGGACAAGGCATCCGGATTGCCCCCCGACATTCAGGCGAAAGCCCGCGCGGACATGGAGAAGCTCGCCGCCCTGACCCTGCCCTTCGGCAAGTACAAGGGACGGCGCGTCATCGACCTGCCGGAAGACTACCTGCTCTGGTTCAAGCAGAAAGGGTTCCCCAAGGGCGAGCTCGGACGCATCATGCAGCTCGCCCTTGAGCTGAAGGTCAACGGGCTCGAAGGGCTGATCCCGGGCTGAGCCGGCGGCTCAGTCGTCCCAGTTGTACGTGACCTCTTCGCTCCCGAAGCGCCAGCGCTTCGGCGCGGGCGTCTCCATCCAGTCCAGCGGCTCGGCCGTAGGCGCGGGCAGCGACGCCCGCAGGAACGCCTCGCGCAGCGCCTTGCGCTCCTCCGGGCCGGCGAGCTGGCGCCTCCACGAAACGAAGAGCGGGGTGCCGCTCCGAGCCACCAGGTCCAGCCACTGCCGGTTCTTCTCCCACGGCACGGCGCCCGCGTTAGCCAGCCCCACACAGTCGGCGTCCACCGCGAAAAAGGCGCGGTCCTGCATCGCCCGGAACGCCAGCGTGTTCACGCCGTTCTGGCGCGTGCGCTTCCACTCCAGCCCGCTCGTGTCGTCGCCCGTGCGCTGCAGCTCGAAGATCCCCGCCGCCAGATGTCCCAGCGCGTTGCATCCGATGATCACGACATCGTCGCCCGCGCCCTGCCGCATGGTGCGATAGAGCCCGAGCATCACCTCCGCGGTGGTGCGGCTCGAATCCGCCCACGCGCGGTCGTCGTGCACGACCCGGTCGCCGAGGTTATAGCCCCAGCGGTTGTTGATGTCATACGTCAGGTAGTCGATCTTGACCAGCTGAAAGCCCCATGCGCGAAAGCGCGCCATGTCCTCCGCGACCTGCCGCTTCACCTCCGGCACCGTGGGGTCCATGAAGTCGCGCGCCTTCTTGAGCCGCCACGACTCCGGCACCTCGGCCCACGCGTAGAACGGGCGGTACCAGAGCCCCGGCCTGGCGTTGAGCGCCTTCACGCGCCGCGCGAAGGTCACCATGTCCATCGCGAAGCGCGCGTTGCTGCGGTCCCACGGCCCGAAGCCGCTCACCCCCGCCTTGACCGGCGCGTTGACCTGCCACCCGTCGTCCATCACGAGGTAAGGCCGGTTCTTGGCATCGGGGATCAGCGACGTGACGAACGCCGCGTCCGCCAAAAAGTTGGTGCCCGTGTTGATCCCGTAGGCGCAATACCAGTCGTTGAAGCCGTAGACCGGCTCCGGCGTGAGGCGCGGCTTCGGGCACATCTGCCGGCAGAAGGCGGCTCCCGACTGAAACGGCGATTCGCCGGCGACCCACGCGCGGCTCATCACCGTGCAGGCCTCCAGCGTGCGCCCGCCCAGCCGCACGCCGACACCCCCCGCCCGGACATCCAGGGTCAACGTGAGGCCCTCGCTGTCCGCCGTCCAGCAGCAGAGCGCGTTGGGCTGCACCGCGACGCCATAGCCGTGCGTGACGCGCCCGTCGGACGCCAGAAAGTACCACGGCATGGGCCGAGCGGAGGCGAGCGGACGCCAGGCAAGATCCCCGTAAGAGCGCTCCCACACGTCGCCGAGAACCTGCGCCCGCTCCGGCATGCGGCCCGCCCAGCGCAGCGCGACCGTCTCCAGCGCCGCACCCGGCGCGGCCACGCGCACCTGCGTCCCCGCCTTCGTCGCCGCGGTCTCGACGCGCGCCACCGCGTTGCTCCACAGGTTCGGCGCGGCCTGGGCCAGCACATTCGTGACGCCGCCGCTCACGCACCACACCGTGCCCGGCGCACGGTCCAGCGCGATGAAATCAAGCGCGTGCCTGACCGTCTCCGCCCCAGCCGCGCAACATCCCAGCAACACCCCCGTGACAAGCCCTGTTTTCAGCATTTTCGCGTTCCCCCTCTTGCCTTTCAACCGTTTCTGAAACAAGTGATGGCAGAATCTTATTCCCTCCCGGACCGCGATTCAACCGAATTTATCGCGCTTTCTCCGCGCCCAAAAAAGACGCGCGCGCCTTCAGAATACGCTTGCGTTTCAGAAGATAAAGGCGATAACATTCTTTCACATTGTTTTATGTTTTACGGGACATGCCCTTCATTGACGCTGTCTCACAGCGTGGAGAAGAGGGTATGCCTGGGCATGTGTTATGCCCACGGCGAGTGTTTGTGCCATGGAAACACGCGCCGTCGGATCACGCAACAACATGGCAAGACATCGAACACTAAGGAATGCAGGCATGGACATCTATGTTGGCAACCTTCCGTATTCAACGGCTGACGACGACCTGAAGGGTCTTTTTGTGGCATATGGTGAGGTTGCCTCCGCCCGTGTCGTCGTTGATCGTGCGACAGGCCAGTCCAAGGGCTTCGGCTTTGTCGAAATGCCGGACCGCAATCAGGCCCAGCAGGCCATTGAAGCGCTGAACGGCTACGACGTCGACGGGCGCAAGCTCCGCGTCAACGAGTCGCAGCCGAAACCGCGCGAAGACCGCGGTCCTCGCGGCGGCGGCGGCCGCGGCGATCGTGGCGGCGACCGTTGGTAATCGACGGCGGATACGAAATCAATACGTGGCGGCACCCTTCACGGGGTGCCGCCTTTTTTTCAGCTACTCCAGCTTGAACTCGACCGTCAGGGTTTCGTACTGTTTCAGAAACGCCAGCGTCAGCCCGCGGATCGGCGCCGCGTTCGCCGCGGCTTTCAGCACGGTCTGATCAAAGAAAGCGCTCCCCGACGACTGCCTGATCCGGTAGCTGATCACGCGGCCCGTGCTGTTCAAACGGATATCCAGCAAAGCGGGGCGCGGCCCGGCATCGCCGGCCCCCGGCTGCTCCCACGCCTCATACATGGCCTGCCTGACCAGCAGCACGCAGCGCGAGACCTCGTCTTCGGGAATCGTGTTGCGCGTTCCCGGCTTGGCTCCGTCCCGCAGCGCCTTATCGATCTCCGCACGCGTCAGCCGTTTGTCCGTGACGGGCTTCGTCGTCACCGGCTTGAGCTTCGTGAAATCCTCTTTGGGCTGAGGCGTCTTGACGGGCAGCTCGACGCGCTTGCCCTTTTTGAAAGGCTCGGGCTCTTTCTTTTTTTCCGGCTCCTTCTTTTTCTCAGGCTCTTTCTTCTTCTCGGGTTCTTTTTTCTTTTCCGGCTCTTTCTTCTTCTTCTCGATCACCACCGCGTCTTTGGGCGGATCCGGCAGCGGCACGGGCGGCGGCGCGTCCGGCGCGGGCTCCGGGTCAGGCATCTTCTTCGCCTCGGGCTCAGCCTGCGGGGGCACGTTCGGCTCGATCAGGTTCTCCTCGAGGACAACGGTGAAATCCAAAGGGATCACGACCTCCTTCGGGCGGAACGCCGGCAGCAGCGGCACGATGACCGCAGCGAACAGCAGCACGCCGTGCAGCGCCAGCGACCACTTCAGCGAATAGGAATTGACCGGCCCCGTCTTCAAAACACTCTCCACCTTAGTAACCCGCAACCTGTAACTTATACTCGCCGCCCCTACTCCGACAACGTCACCAATGCCATCCGCGTGATCTTGACCTTGTACAGGATCTTCATCACCTGAATCACCTTGCCGTATTCCAGCCGCTCGTCGGCCCGCACCAGAACCGCCACCTCGGGGTCTTCGGCCGCCATGTTGCCCAGCGTGCGCTCAAGGTCCTCCAGCGAAATCACGCGGTTGTTGAGATACGCCTTGCCCTCCGGGTCCATCGTCACCACGTTGGACTTCTTGTTCGGCAGCTCGTCGGCTTTCCCCTGCGGCAGACGCACGGAGATGCCCTGCTCCAACGCCGGCATCGTGATGATGAACGTGATCAGGAGCAAGAACGTCAAATCGATCAGCGACGTCATGTCGATGTTGTTGATGACCGTCGACTTTTTCTTGTGACCGAGACGGCGCAGAGCCATTAATCGTTCCTCCCCTGGAACTCGCAGGCGATCCGCCCCATCAGCTCGTCGGCGAAGCCGTCCATGTCCGTCGTGAGCTGCCGGACTTTTGACGCCAGGTTGTTGTAGAAGATCGCGCTCGGGATCGCCACCAGCAGGCCCACCACCGTGGTGACGAGCGCCGACGAGATCGCCGGGGCGATCACGGACAGCAGCACGGTCCCCTTGGTGCCCATGTCGGCGAACGCGTCAAGCACGCCCCACACCGTGCCGAGGAGCCCCAGCATCGGCGAGGCCGTCACGATCGTCGCGAGCAGGCCCATGCCGTGCTCGACCCGGATCTCCTCCTCCTGAACCGTGTGCTCGCACGTGCTGCGGACCAGCTCGATCTCCCGCACCGACAACGCCGCGTTCTCCGCGTCGCTCTGGCGCCCGATCACCGAGCGCCGCATGTCGGGGTCCAGCAACTTCACCATGCGCTCGCAGGTGCGGTCGTAGATCAGCTCCAGAGACGTGAGCGCGCCCTTTTTGCGCAGCAGGTAATAGTCCAGCACGTCGTGGCCCGCCAGAAACTCCCGCAGGAAGCGCCTGCTGTTGCGCATGATGCTGCCGAGTTCCTTGTTCTTGCCGATGATGATCGCCGCCGCCACAATCGAGCTGGCGAGCTGCACCAGCACGATCCCCTTCCCCATCAGGTTCGATTCCATGAACCCGCTGAACAACGAAGCCAGCGGCAACCCCGCCGACAAAATACCTGCTCCGAACATGCGCTTTGCCTCCTAAGAATAGCTGAAAACAGTACGCTTAAGAATGCGCCACGCACGCCCGGATGTCAATCCCAGTTACGGAAAAACGTGTCAGGCCAGGCCGGGAACCGCGGCGACCCCCTCCGGCGGCATCGCGACATCCTCGGCGCGCTCGAAATCCGCAGCCGTGAACTTGGCGTTCATCGCGTAGAACTCGGAGTCGGCGTTGGTCAGCAGATCCGACAGGCGCACCGTCCTGCCGGTGTAGGCCGAGAACGTCCCCATCAGGGTCGTGGCCGTAGACATCGCGACC
This sequence comes from uncultured Lentisphaeraceae bacterium, assembly GCA_964480555.1. Classification (GTDB taxonomy): domain Bacteria; phylum Verrucomicrobiota; class Kiritimatiellia; order RFP12; family UBA1067; genus CAYZQL01. The sequence continues at coordinate 6,502 of CAYZQL010000117.1, forward strand.
TGCTCGCCCTCGTTGATCAGCTTGCCGTCCAGGAGCCCCTGCAGGAAGTCGGTGTGCTCCATGATCATGCCGTTCTCGTGGCGGTCCTTGATCCGCGCTTCGTCGTACGCCACCGGCTTGCCGTCGAACCGGGTGATCTTGCCGCCGCAGGCGACCTCGCCTTCGGACCCGACCAGCAGCGTGCCGCACCGGTCTGAGCAGCCCTTGATGTGGCGGCCGATCGCCTGCACGTGGACCGCGTCGCCGTAGTCGTAGTCGATCGCCATGCAATCGTAGATGTTGCCGATGCCGGCCGGACGCCGGTGGCGCGCGCCGATCGCCATCGCCGTCTTCGGGGCGCGGCCGATGAACCAGTTGGCGAGGTCGATCTCGTGGATCGCCTGCTCGGTCGCCTGGTCGCCGGACATCTCCCAGAAGTGGTACCAGTTGTTGCAGAGATAGGAGGCGTTGCTCTCTTGCGGACGGCGCGGACGGACCCAGATGCCCCCGTGGCAGCGGTAGACCTGCCCCGCGAGAATCTTGCCGATCGCGCCGTTCTGCACGGGGCCGATCTGCCTGAGGAAGCGGTTGGAGTGGCGGTGCAGCGTGCCCGACAGGATCGAAAGGTTCTTGGCCTTGGCCTCTGCCACGCCCTTCAGGAAATGCCGCAGACCGGCCGCGTCGGTCGCGATCGGCTTCTCGGCGAACACATGCTTGCCGGCCTTGACGCACGCCTCGAGATGGAGCGGCCGGAAGATCGGCGGCGTCGTCAACAGCACGATCTCGGCGTCGGTCTCCAGCACCTTCCTGTATCCGGCCGCGCCCCCGAACGCGAACTTCTCGTCGCACCCGTTGGCCTTGCAGACCGCGGCCGCTTTCTCCTGGAAAAAGTCGGCCGCCGCCACCAACACCGCCTTGTGGCCGAGCCGCTCGGCGGCCGCCATGATGTCCTTCACCGCGCCGCTGCCCCGTCCGCCGCAGCCCACCACCGCGAATTTGAACACGCGCCGGGCCTGCTGCTGCCCCCGCACGATCGCCGGCGCCGCCGCCAACGCCCCCGCCCCTGCCAAAAACGCGCGCCGTGATACCGTCACTGAATCCTTCATCGCCTGACCTCCCTGATGACCGTCACCGTTACGCCGGCCTTTTCAGCCGGCTTTATACCAACTGTTTAAAGGGTACTCTTTTGTGAAAAAAAGGCAAGCCCCCAGACGCCCTTACAGGAACAGAACAGACGCAAACGCCTGGTTCTGCGTGTTCGATGCGACGTGCAGGCGCGTAGCCAGATGCGCGATGAAGTTCTGGAACGTCGCGTTTGCTGGCTCCGCCTTGCGGATTCGCGGAGTGGGGCCCCGGGCTCAGGCCCGCGGCCTAGAACCAGATGAGCGACTGGACGGCACGGCTTCGGCCGGCCGGAAACCAGCAGACGAAACAACGGCGGATTCGGAACATGCGTTTGTCCCAGACCCGACTGTTAACGGAGCAAAGACATGAAAAAGAAAGACACCGCCCCAAACGGGCGGGCGCGGAAGTGTTTGCCTCTTGACTCCGGCTCTAGGATGAGCGACCCCTTTTCTTGCCCAAGAACCCTAAGTTAAGGCAAAACCACTCTCCCGCTCACCTTCGGTTCTTGGCGCGAGAAACAAGATACGTCGGCCCAGACGCCCTTACCGACTGTTGCCCGCCGCGCCCGCCACCGCCCGCTTGCGGAACTCAAGCTCGAACGGCTTCACCCAACACGCGCCGCACCGGCACCTCTCGGGACTGCCGCAGGTGCCGTCCGCGTCTTTGAACGCTACGGGCTTGAGCGAGGCTTCAGCCAGCGCGCGCATCTTTTTATACCCCTCCTCCTCGCGGCTTTTCCAACCGGGCATCTGCCCCCAGCCCCCCGCCTCGGCCGCCAACGGCGCGTTGAGAATGCGGCTCTCGTCGACACATCCGTTGTTCACGAGCGTCTCGAAAGGCTGGGCGGACAAGGCCTCGCCGAAACAGGCTTTCACGTAAGCGCGCAACGCCTTTTCGCCCTCGGGGTCCGCCACGCGGTTCTCCGGCCGGTTGAAGCTGTAGTTGCCGTGCAGCTGCGCGTTCACGTCCAGCCAGGTGACCACCCGCTCCCAGCTCGCCGGATCGAGCTCGGCGCCCTTCTCCTTGCCGTGCTTTTTCAGCCAGGCGGGCAGGCCGCTCGCATGCGACAGGTAGTCCTTGGGAGCCGACGCGCGCGTCTCGCAGTTGCGGTCCATCAGCTTGTAATACTTCGGGTTCCGCACCAGAAAGTCGTACGAGGCGCCCATGCGCAGCTTCCCTCCCGGATACCGCTCGGTCACGCGCTCGAGGTAGGCGCCGGTCAAATTCACTTGGCCCTCGGTCTTTCCGAGGCCGTGGCACCGGATGCACAGGCGGTCCCACACCGGCTGCACCGTCGCCACATAGTTGAAGCCGCCCGCCGCATCCGGCCCGGGCACGGGCGCCGGCACGTGCGGCGTGATGGACGCGTAGTTCACGGGCGGGGGCGACTTCATGCGCTCCTCGTGGCACCCCGCACAGCTCATGCGCTCGCCGTCCTGCAGATAGATGAAGGAGCGCATGTTCATCACGCACATCTTGTCCGCGTCGAGCAACTGAAGCTGCACCGGCGTGCGCGAAGGGATCGTGAAGGCCACCGAACCGTCGGCGTTCACGGGCACCGTGCCGAGCACCCCCTTGGCCACCTCGTCCATCACCCAGCCCCGGTGCGGCACCCGCGGCGTCGGCTGATTGAACAGCGCGTTGACGCGCAGGTACTTCACGCTGTTCGACTCGATCGGGTGCAGGCTCTCATACACGTTCTGCACGTAGAACGTGCCGACACCTCCCGGGCCTCCGGCCACAAGCGTGGAGGGCAGCGCCGGCGGCACAGGGCGCGGGCGCAGGGGGGTCGGCGTGAAGCACGAGACGTTCGCGGTCGGCTTGTAGATCCGCTCGCGATAGGCCTTGCCGTCGTGGTGAAACACGAGGTAGATGGCATACGCATCCCAACGCTGCCCGCGCTTCTCCGTGCCCGCCTCGGAACCCGGCGAGTTCCCCTGATGCACGTGCGGATACGGCGACCACGCCGCGAAAAAGAGCTTCTCCGACAGCGGATAGGGCGAGGCGTAGGTCGTCATGTCAAAGCCTTCCGACTCGGGATACCGGACCTCCGGCGTGAGCTTATAAACGGGCTCGGGGCCGTCGACGCCTTTCAGCGGATCGATCAGGACAATGCTGCCCGCCGTGAAAGAGTGGTGCGCCGTGGCGGTCGCCATCACCTTGCCGCTGCCCGGAATCGGACGCGCCTCCGTGATCGACTGAGGGAACGGCGTGAGGTTGCCGTAGAAATTCGCGGTTCCCGTCCCGTCAGGCTTCATGCTCCAAAGCTTGTGGAACAGGCAGTCGTGGCGGTTCACATACTCCCACCGGTTATAGATGATGCGCCCGTCGTTCAGCACCGCCGGATCGAGCTCGTTCGCCTCGCCCCAGCTCAGCGCCCGGATGCCGGAGCCGTCCAGCTCGCCGCGGTGGATCAGAAAGGCCGGCGCATTGCGGCCCGCGTGGCAGCGCGCGATGTCCTGGCTGCGCGTCGAGGTGAAGACGAAGCCGCCGTCCGGCAGATAGTGCGCATCGAAATCCTCGATCATCACCGTGTAGTGACCGTTCCTGCGCGTCTGTTCCCACGGATCTCTCGCCGTGCCCGTCACCTGCCGCACGCCGCTGCCGTCGATCGCCGCCTCATAGATGAGGAACCGCCGCTTGACGGGGTCGCTCTCCGTGTGGTCGCAGTAGCCGAACAGCACCCGCTTGCCGTCGTAAGACAAGTCGGGGTGCTGGGTGGCGCCCGGCGGAAGCGCGTCGCGCGTCAGCCAGCGCTCGTGCGGCGCGTCGCTCTTCCAGTTCTCGAGCACCATCAGTCCCGGCGCCACGCGGCTGTTTTTGCCGATGTACTGATCGACGTTGTGATAGTAGAGCGGGATGTGCCGCACATCGATCAGCAGATCCTTGAAATCCGCCGCCGGATGGCTGAACAGGATTTTTTTCCGCAGCGCCGCCAGCCTGTCGGCGTGCGCTCGCAACGCCTGCACCCCTTTCTTGCGCTCCGCAACAGCGCCCTGTTTGGCCGCTTCGATTTCCGTGCGGAAGGCGTCGACGGCTGCGCCTTCGGAGGTCATGAACGCGCACAGCGCGTCGAGCTGTGCGACCGCACTGTCCAGCGCGTCGTACTCATTCCGCATCCTCAGCGCATCGAGATAAAGCAGGAGCCATTCCGGCTCGCCTCCCTCCGGCTTGGCGGCCGTCAGCTCGGCCAGCCGCCTGGCCAGCTCCGGCTCGTCGCCGCACTGCGCCAGCAGGGCCGCCACCGCCTCGCGGATGACGCCCGCGCCCGGCGTGCGGATCCAGCGGGCCAGCTCGAGTGCGCCGCCCCCGGCCGCCAGCTGCCATGCGCGGCCGAGATCTCCGACGCTCTCGTTATCCATGCTGCTCTTCAGGATCGCCTGCACCTGCCGCTTGTCAAAGCCGCCCTGCACGCGGAACTTCGCGTAGGCGCCCGGCGACCCGCTGGCGTCCGAAAGTCCGGCCTTGGCCTCGAACGTCACGTATTTCTTGTCGAGCGGGTAGCTGAGAAAACTGTCCACGTGGGCAAAAAGGCCAAAGGCCATCCGCTGTTTCGCGATCGAATAGAAGGGCCCGTCCCCCTTGTTGACGCGCAGGTCGCTCCACCCCGTCGCCACCACCTGCGGCTGCAGCTCGGTGAGGCGTGTGGCCTTGCCCGCTTGATCGATGAGGACCGGTTCGCCCCAATACGAGTGCCCTCCCCCGTGAGTCCCTTCCGCCACGAGGCAGAGATGCTCGAGACCGGTCACGTCGACCGACACCTTGACCGGCGCATCTCTCCAGCCCACCTTGGCGCTCTCGTACGGCTTGAACGTGGCGGGAAGGCGCGCCTGGCTTTCAGCGCACTGCATCAGCCCCCGCTGAAACGTGGACCGCACCTCCGTCAGCCCGCGGATCAGCGCTTGCTCCCCTTCATCCGCCCGCAGCCCTCCGGCCGCAAGACAACACAATGCTCCAATGACGGCAACAATCCCCCGCATAAAAATCCCCCTTTAACGAAAAGCCCCTTTAGTATTGCCGTCAAATTACCACAAATCCGGGGCCTTGCCAACGCGTCAGATCGGATTCCGCAGGCGGGTCATCGGTTGGTGACCGGGTCCGCGAAGGGCATGCGTTTCAGATGACCCGGGGTTGTGCGAGTCGGGAGCGCGCGAACCACGCGCTCCACTCGCATCCCCCGGTCACCAACCGATGACATTCCGCGCCGTGAACCGCATCCCGCCTTTGAAGCTCCGCCCTACGCGAGCGACCACGGACCGCGCATCGGGCGCGACAGCAGGCGGTTGGCCATCTCGTCGCCCGCGAAACACTCCTTCACCGGGTCCCACGTCAATTTCCGTTGGAGCTGCATCACGATGTTGCCGATGGTGCACAGGTTGGTCGTCTTGTGCCCGATCGCCAGGTCCGACACCGGCAGCTCACGCGATTTGACGCACTCGATCCAGTTGCCGAAGTGGTCGCGGCTCTTATAGAGGTGCGTCTCGCCCGCGCCGATCTCCTCCTTGAGGATGCCCTCGGGAGTGGACTTCAGCTTGCTGCGCGACACGTCGAGCGTGCCTTTGTCGCCGTAGAAGATGATGTTGCCGTCGTACACGCCGTCCGTGCGGGTGCGCATCCGCATCGTCACGCCGTTCGCGTAGGTGTACCGCACGTCCACGCGCGTCGGCGCCGTGAAGA
>CAYZQL010000118.1:0-12086 GCA_964480555.1 uncultured Lentisphaeraceae bacterium
TGCGCTTCGTGCGCATCCCCACCACCGTGCTCGCCCAGAACGACGCGGGCGTGGGCGTCAAGAACGGCATGAACGACGGCGGCGCGAAGAACTTCGCGGGCACCTTCGCCCCGCCCTACGCGGTGATCGACGATTTCGAGTTCCTCAAGTCCCTGCCGCAGCGCGAGTGGATCGGCGGCGTGGCCGAGGCCTTCAAAGTCGCCGTCATCAAGGACAAAGCCTTCTTCGCCTATCTCTGCAAGCACGCCGCCGGCCTGCGCGGCCGCGACCAGGCCGTCATGGAGAAGGTCGTGCACAAAACCGCGGCCCTGCACCTGCGCCACATCGCCACGTCGGGCGACCCCTTCGAGCTCGGCAGCGCGCGGCCGCTCGACTTCGGCCACTGGTCCGCGCACCGGCTCGAGCTCATGTCCAACTTCACGCTCGGCCACGGCGCCGCGGTCGCGGTCGGCATCGCCATCGACAGCACCTATGCCATGCTGAAGAAGCTCATTACGCCCGCGGAGCGCGACGCGATCATCCGCGGCCTTGCCGGGTGCGGCCTGCCCGTCTGGTCCCCGCTGCTCGAGCGCGCAGGCGCGCGCGGCGAGCCGGATGTCCTCGAAGGACTCGAGCAGTTCCGCGAGCACCTCGGCGGCAGGCTCTGCGTCACGCTGCCCTGCCCGATCGGCGCCGCGCGCGAGGTCCACCGCATCAATTTGCCCTTCATGAAAAAGGCCATCGGCCTGCTGCGCCCCACATGAGAAATCCATGGAAGAACAGGTCATATCGAAAGCGCGGGTTGCGGATCACGGCGAGGTGCTGACGGCCCGGCGCGAGGTCGTCGCCATGCTCGACCTGGTGAAGCAGGAGACGGAGCGTATCGAATCCCGCTTCCTCGAACCCGCCTGCGGCAACGGCAATTTCCTGACCGCGATTCTGGAACGTAAACTCGCCGTTGTGGAGAGGCGTTACGGCCAGTCGCAACTGGAGTTCGAGCGGTACGCGGTTTTGGCGGTCTCAAGCCTATACGGGATCGACATTTTGGAGGACAACGTAACGCATTGCCGTCAGAGACCTTTTGGGATCTTTGACCTTTGCTATCTGCGCTTGTTCACGAACAAAACGAACGACAAATGCCGCGAGACCGTTCGTTTTATACTTGAGCATAATATCGTATGGGGCGATGCACTTGACCTCAAAACTTGTGACGCACCCCGCCGGCCGATTGTCTTTTCGGAGTGGTCGCCGGTCAACGGCAGCCTGATCAAGCGGCGCGATTACATGTTGTCGTTCATGTTGGAAAAGCAGCATCAAAGGATGCTCTTCAGCGACGAGGGAAACGTGGCAGATCTGAACGAGCCCGTTAAAGACGATTATCCACCCGTACATTTCATGGAGCTCGCCCATGTCCAGCGATAGTTATAATCCCGATGTGCTCTCCTGCATCGCGAACCTGAGCAGCGACGAGGTCTTCTTCGACGAGAAAACGGAAACTTGGTACTTCTCGGTGACAGATGTTGTCGGCGCTTTGACGGAGAGCACGAATCCTGCCGTTTATTGACGGGTATTGAAAAAACGCCTCAAAGACGAGGGCGCAAATGAAACCGTTACAAAATGTAACGCCTTGAAAATGCCCTCTGCCGATGGGATGAACGACGCGGTGTACAAGTTCAAGCGTTACGAAGCCCAAGCCTGAGCTACACCGGGATCAACAGGCATGAAGGAGAGGACCTCGGCTTGTACGATACGGTCATCACTCGCAAGGACGCGCTGAGGGTGTTTGAAAACGTGCCCACAAACGAACACTCTCGTTGTTCGTGACTCCCAGTGGCTCCGCACAGGCCACGCGCCCCACTCGCACCACCCCGTCGCCGACCGATGACTCATTCTAGGCGATATGGCGTTGAGGTCGGGGCGTGCCGATGGTATCATTCATCCGCCTGTGTTTCCGGCAGGGACACTGTAAAAAACAGGGAGCCTCCTATGCGTACCGCACCGTCCGTCCTTTCGGCCGCCTTCGGATTTATTTTGTCGTGTTCCGCGCTTTTCGCGGAGGAACCGACCGACCTCCGCCTCGTCCTGCTCATCGGCCAGTCCAACATGGCGGGGCGCGGCACGGTCACGCCCGCCGACCAGCAGATCCACCCCCGTATTTTCATGCTGGACAAGGCGTGCGCGTGGGTGCCTGCCCGGGATCCGGTTCATTTCGACAAACCCACAATCGCAGGCGTCGGGCTCTGCTCGGAGTTCGCGCGGCGCCTCGCCGCGCAGGACCCCCGCGCCAAGGTCGGCCTGCTCCCCTGCGCCTTCGGCGGCACGTCGCTGGGCCAGTGGAAGCCGGGCTCGGCTCTTTACACAAACGCGGTGGCGCGCGCGCGCGTCGCGATGAAGAGCGGCCGGCTTGTCGCGATTCTGTGGCACCAGGGCGAATCCGACTGCTCCGCGCCGACGACCGCCACCTATCCGAAGCGCTTCGCGGCCATGGCCGCCAGCCTGCGCGCCGACCTCGGCGCGGCGGACGTTCCGCTCCTCATCGGCGAGCTCGGCCATTTCCGGCCGACGAACCTGCCTTTCAACGCGGCCCTGCCGCAGGTCACGAACGCCGTGCCGCGCTGTGCCCTCGTCTCGGCGGAAGGCCTCGGCGACAACGGCGACAAGCTGCACTTCAACCGCGACGCCCTGATCGAATTCGGCGCGCGCTACTTCGGCGCTTATGAGAACCTAAGAAAGGAAAATGCCGAACGTTGAACGTTCGCCTATGACTTCCGGCAAACAGATCCTGTGGTGGGGGCGCTTCGACCCCGCCTATTCGCGCAACGGCGTGGTGCGTCAGCATCTCGCGGCGCTGGGCTGGACAGTCTCTGATTTCCACCCGCGCTTTTGCGCCTTCGGGGACCTCGAAGCCCGCGTGCGTCGGCTGCCCGAGCCGGATGCCGTGTGGGTGCCCTGTTTCCGCCAGCGCGACCTCGCCGCCGCGCGGCGCTGGTGCGACCGCGCAGGCGTGCCGCTCCTTTTCGACCCGCTCATCAGCGCGTACGACAAGCAGGTGTGGGAGCGCTTCAAGCTCAAAGACGGAAGCCCTGCGGCTCAGAAACTCTTGGCATGGGAGCGCGGACTTTTCGCAAAAGCCGACCTCGTGATCGCCGACACCTCCTGCCACGCCGCTTTTTTTGAGCACGCGCTGGGTGTGCCAAAGGCCAAGCTCCGCGTCGTCAACGTCGGCGCGGACGAGTCGCTCTTCGCCCCCGGGGCAGAACGCGCGCCGGACGGGCCCTTGGACGTGCTCTTCTTCGGCAGCTTCATTCCCCTGCACGGCGCGCCGACCATCGTCGAGGCGGCCCGGCTTTACCAAGGCCCGCCCGTCCGCTGGAGCCTGCTCGGCGACGGGCCGTCGAAGGCCGCCTGCCAAGCCGCCGCCGCGGGCCTGCCCCACGTCTTTTTCGAAGACCGGATTCCCTATGCGCAGCTGCCCGCGCGCATCCACCGCGCCGACCTTCTGCTCGGCGTCTTCGGCACCACGCAGAAAGCCGGGCGCGTGATCCCCAACAAGGTGTTTCAGGCGCTGGCCGCAGGGCGGCCGGTCATCACGCGGACCTCCGACGCCTACCCCGAAAAAGCCCGGCGCTCCGACGCGCTCGCCTTCGTTCCGCCGGGAGATCCCGAGGCGCTGGCGTCCGCCGTCGCGGACTGGGTCACGCGGCGCGAGGCCCTCGCCCGGCGCGGGCATGCGGCGCGGGACGTGTACGAGAGCTGCTTCTCGGCGGACGTCATCCGCGCGCAGCTCGCCCAGTGCCTGACGGCGATTTAGCGCAGCGCGTCCGCCAGAAAATCGTGCGCCTCGTCCTTCCAGAGGCCGAGCCGCCGGCTCACCGCCTCCCAGTCGATCGGCGCCTGGGCAAGCGCGACAATCCGTCGCGGGTCCGGATCGGTCAACAGGCGGTCTTGCAGGCCCAGCCGCTCTGCCAGCGAGAGGAACCGTTCGTTCATGCCCGCGTATTTTCCGGCGAGCGGCACCGCGATGAACGGGCGCCGGAAAATGATGCTGAACACCATCCCGTGAAACGAGTTGGTCAGGACCAGGGAAGCCCGCCGGATGCCGTTGACCCACTGCGAAGGCGTCAGGCAGCGCGTGCGCGCGGCATCCCGGATCGGGTGATCGGAAAACGGGATCACCGTGTTCCATCCGAACTGCCGCACCAGCACCCGGTTAATCTCAGAAAGCCGCACGCAGGGCGTCCAGCGGTATTCGCACTGGAACAGCACGTTGTCCCCGAGCGGACGAGGCTCGTCCTCTGCGAGGCGGCCCCACTCGCCGGCCTCCAGCAGGAGCGTCGGGTCGGGCAGCCACTGGGCTGAAAGCCCCAGGTCCGCAACAATCTCCCGCCCGCTCTTCTCGCGCACGCTGAGCGCGGTAAACTTTTGCAGGCAGGCCCGGATGTCGTCGCGTACGGAAGGCTCCAGCGCCTGCGCGCCCCAACTCGCCGCATACGAAACGCGCCGCGCTGACGCCTCTCCGAAATCGAGAAAAAAGTACTTCCGCAGCTCGCTGTCCGCGCAGGCCCCTCGGTTCCAGACCTGGTCGCTTCCGCACACGTAGGCGTCGAAACGCGGGGGCTGCCGGAGAAACGCGTCGACCCGGCAGGCCGCCACGCCCGCCGACCTGAAATACTTCGCGCGGAAAGAGGCGAACTTTCTGGCTTTGACCGCCTCCATCACGGCTTTGACCGGACGCTCCAGCGCCTTCAACGGAGAGTTCCGCCGCTTCGCGTAGTCCACGGGCAGGATGGCGCTCTCGTGCCCCATCCCCCGCAAATACGTTTGGAGGGCATAGGCTTGCAGAACGCCGCCGTAATTGTTGGCCTCGCAGAGCGTCACGATTCCGATCTTCACATCCCCCCCTTGGTTCGTCTTGCGGTCACATCGTCCCGAACGCATGTTTCACAAACAGCTTCACGCGGCGCCTGAAAGAGAGCTTGGCCATGCGCAGCAGGAGCCCGCCCAGCTCGCGCGTCTCCAGCCGCGCGAAAAAGCGCGCCCGTCCCGGATGCGGCCGGGAAGACCGCACGATCGACGGGTTGCAAGCGACCGCATGCGCGTAATCGGAGTCGCGGAGCTCCGAGCCGGAGGCGCATGCCTGAAAAGCTTCCACGCCCTTCGCGCTGTTCACCAGCACGAGCGAGGTTCCCCGGTTGTCCTGAAAACAGGGGAAGCGCTTTTCAACCCCCCAGTAATCCGCCAGCGTCAGGTCGCTGCCGCTTTTCAGCTCCTTGAACCGGCAGGCATGGCAGGCGGGGCGCAGAAAGAGGTTGGAGAGAAAGCCGCGCAGATACAGCTCCTCCTTCACGGTCCCCCGGTACGTGCGGCCGTCCGCAAAAGCGACCGCAAAGGAGAACTGGCGCCAGCCGCACGCCTTGCTTCTGAACGAAATTCCGGTGATCGCGGACCGGCCGCGCTTTTCTAAACGCCGCTTCCAGAGCTCGAACACCCGGGGCGAAGGGACGCCGTGGCAGACGAAATCGACGCACAGCAGACGGTCGTATGCCTTTCCCAAGAAAGCGCGCAGGCCCGCCACCTGGCAGGGCGAGCCGGAGAAGAGCACCTGCCTCCCGGCCTCAAGCTGCTGACGCACACGCCGGAAAGCATCGTTCATGTCGCTTTGCACATACTTCGACCCCCGCAGGCGCGCAAGGCCGTCCGCATCCTCGGCGCCCTGATGGACGACGCGAAACGCCGCATCGCAGCCCGCGCCGAAAACGACGCCGCCCCGCTCAAGGACACGCTCCGCCAAAAGCGAGAAGACCCCGCCCGACGAACTCGCCTCACGCACGGCAGCGCAGGTGTTCTGCGCGGCATAAACGGCGACGGGCTCGCGGGCCGGCAGGCCGGGCTGGAGCACTGGGCAGACCTTCGTGCAGAGCCCGCAGCGCAGGCACCGCGCAGAATCGACGCGCGGCCGCAGGAACCCTTCGCGGTCGGGCAGCAGGGCGATGCAGGTCTCCGGGCAGACGGCGCCGCACGCGGAACAGCCCGTACACGCCTCTGCCGCACACAGCAGAGGAGGCTGCGCGTTTTTATCGCCTTGCACCGGGTTGACACGCATAGGTGAGATCACCTTAGCATATTCGCAACCGCGCCTTCAAGCGGCCAGCCTCGCGGACCTCGCTCTCCCGGACCTCGCTCTCAACCGCTTCCCTCTTGTGCGGAGCGGGGCGGTATCCTATACTTCTGACGTTTTTTCCTGCTTCAGAGGAACACCGGGCTTCTTTAAACCACAGGACGTTCAAGGCCTGCCTTGAACCGTACGGAACAACAGGGCGACCGATGCGCGTGAACGTAAGGAATCCGCACTCTTTCTTCGCTTGGCTGGATGAGCGCCAGTTCCGGTATGCCGTCTTGTGGGGATACGAGGCCGCGGGCGGACACGCCCGTCGAGACAGGAAAGCGGCGCTGACCCTTCTGGTGGAAGACCGGGCGGCGGCGCCCGTCGCCCAGTACGGCCGCCGCGCGTCCAACCTGCTGGGCCGCGCCTGCAACGTCTACAGCGCGGGCGCGGGGCAAGGCGCGGACTTCGCCGGCAAAGCCTTTTTCCCGGAACCCCTCGCGCACGCGATCCTTCAGAACCGCGTGCGGCGGCACGACGCGGTCGCCGTGCCCTGTGACCGCGACCTCTATGACGCCCTGCTCTACCACATGGCCTACCACCTGGCCGAGGAGAGCGGGGCGGACGCGCTCGACCCGGCCGCCTTGCGCAGCGGCGCCTGGCACGCGCTCCTGAAACCGCCCGCCGAACGCCTCGGCCTGCCGGTCGACCTGTCGCTGCTCGACATGCACCGCCTGCTGACCGCGCAGGGCTACGGCCTCGACCAAGACCGACTTGCGGCATACCTGCAGGAGCAGTTCAAGCGCCTTTTCAAGAGCAGGTTCTACGCCTTGTTCCTGGCCATGGAGCGGCCGGGCGAGCTCAACCTGTTTGTGCTGCGCGCGACGGTCGTCCGCCACGGCTTCCGGCAGGTGCTGCTCGACGAGACCGCCAAGCACTACCAGGTGCTCGCCGTCCAAGACATTCCCTGGCTCACGCGGCTGCGGAAAGCCCGCTACATGCGCGGCAACAAATGGCGCTGGGGCGGCTGGCCGGTGGTCGCCGTCGTGGTGTTCGACCCCGATCCGGTCTGGCGCCCGCGCGCGGAGCGAGAGGCCCAGCACAGCCTGGTCTTCAATAGCCGGCAGTTCTTCAAGCGCGAACTGCGCGAGCGGATCGTCAACCAAGGAGGGCTCTACCGCAAGCACAACGCGATGCACTCCACCGACAACGAAGCGGAAGCGATCGGCCACCTGAACCTGTTCTTCTCCCCCGAAGAGGAGCGCTCCCTTTACGCCCGCGCCGAAGCGCTCCGAGCCGGCCTCCGCCGCAAGGGCGGCACCGTCACCTTCGACCCCGCCCGCTAGACCGCGGCGAGTGTGGCGAAAAAGCCCTGGAGTTCCGGGGCGGCCAGAATCCGGCCGAGCGCCGGACGGAGCGGCGCCAGATCGGCCGCCCGGACCGACGCAGGCGCGCAGGCGCGGAACGCCGCGCCCCACGTGCCCGCCACCGTCGCGCGCACCTCGGGCGCGAGGTACTTCCAAATGCTTTCCAACAGCCGCAGATAGTCGTACAGACGCTGCTGGTCGGCCGTCAGCCCTTCTGCGGGGCCGTACTCGAAATCCACAAACAGGTGTCGCCGCGCCGCGTCGCGGAGGATGTTCGACAGGCTCATGTCCATATGGGTCAGCCCGGCCCGGTGCAGCCGGGCGATGTGCGGGAGCGCCTCGGTCGCCAGCGTGAGGTACGCCGCGCGCCCCGCCTCGGCGTCACGCTTCAGCGGCGTCCCGTCCACATACGCGCAGAGCAAGGCGCCGTCGTTGCGCCACAGCGGCTGCGGCGTCAGCCCGTGCGGAAAACCCGCGGCATAGGCCCGCCACTCCCGCTCGACCTTCGCCGCCGCCGGAAGCGCGACGAACGGCAGGCCGCGCCGACCCGCAGGGACAGGGGCTTTCCCCGAAGGCGACGTGAGCCGCAGAACCCCGACCGGGCGGTTCTCGCGCGCGACCAGGCAGACCACATCCCGTCCGCAGCCCCCGGTCTGCCGCCAGGTCACCGGCCCTCCGAAAACCCGCTCCACCTCCGGACGGCAGACCGCAAGCTGCGGCTGCGCGGCCCGGAAGGATTTCCAACGGCGGAACCACCTTTTGAACGCTCGCACGCGACCTCCTCCAGCATTTCACAAACCTCTGACCGGTGAGGCGGCCATGATACCGAAGCCCCGGCGGCGAATCAACCTCGCTTCTTGACGCGGCGGGCGAACGCGTCTATCCTTGTAACCGCGTCCATCGGCTGACAGGCTGGAACGGGACACCACAGGTCGCCAACACGAGAAGCGTTTATGGAACAAAAGGACTCGCCGGTCAACATCATCTGCCTGAAATGGGGCACGCGCTATGGCCCCCACTACGCGAACGCGCTCTACGCTGGAGTCAAGAAGCACCTGCGCCGGCCGTTCCGCTTCGTCTGCGTGACGGAGGACGCGACGGGGCTGGACGCGGGCATCGAGACGGCGCCCATCCCTCCCAATCCGGGCATGCCGATCAGGTGGCCCAACGTGTTTCTCAAGCTGCTCGTCACGGCGGACGGCTTCGCCAACCTCCAAGGCCCCACGCTCTTCTGCGACCTCGACATCGCCATCACCGACGACATCGACTGCTTCTTCGACTATCTGCCGGGCAAGAACTGCATCATCCACAACTGGCTCGAGCGGCGGAAAATGCTCTTCCGCAAAGCGCCCGACATCGGCAACTCGTCGCTCTTCCGCTTCGAGGCCGGACAGTCCCAATACATCTGCGACACCTTCCTGCGCGAGATGAGCCGCGCGATCGACCAGTCTCAGTTCCGCACGGAGCAGGCCTTCCTGACGTACGCGATGCGCGAGCATCACTGGTGGCCCGACACCTGGGTCAGAAGTTTCAAGCGCCACTGCATGTGGGCTTTCCCGCTCAACCTTTGGATGACGCCCGTCCTGCCGGCCGGCACGAAAGTCCTCGCCTTCCACGGCAGGCCCAACCCCGACGAAGCGGTGAAAGGCTACCGGGGCACCCGGATCCACCAGCACGCCGCCGCAGCCCCGTGGATCACACGGTACTGGAACCCTTAGGCTCAACGGAACAGGAACACGGACCGCCATGCGCATTCTACTCGTCGACAACATGCAGCTCCGCCAATACGGCAACCTGAAAATGGGCCCCGGCCGGAAGCTGGTCTGCGGCGCCATCCGCAACAACTACCGGCTGGCGGAGTTCAGCGACCGCGACATCGCCCGCTACCTCGCCCCCTGCGGCATCCGCAAACTCGGCGGCCACCTGGCCAACAAGCGGCTGATTCAGACCGCGAAGAACTTCAAGCCGGACCTCCTGTTCATCGCGCACTGCGACTACATCCGGAACTGGGCGCTCGACGAGATCCGGGCGGCGCTGCCCGGCATCCGCATGGCGCACTTCAACATCGACCCCATCTGGATGGAGTGGCACATCCGTCAGATCCAGGAGCGGATGCACTCCACCGACGCCATTTTCGTGACGACCGGCGGCGAGGCGCTCCGGCAGTTCTGCACCGGCAAGAACGTCGTGGCCTACATGCCCAACCCCTCCGACCCCGCGATGGAAGTCGAGGACAATTCGAAGAAAACGGCGTTCGCACGCGATCTTCTTTTCTGCGGCAAGGAGATCGCAGGCGACGACCGCAACGACTTTCTCCGCAGCCTCGAGCGCGGCCTGGCCGGCAAGCTCCGCTTCGACATCTTCGGCATGTTCGGCCGCGCGCCGGTCTGGGGCGCCGACTACGAAAGAACCTTGGCCGAGAGCAAGATGGCGCTCAACCTCAACCGCAAAGAGGAGTGGCCGCTCTACTCCTCTGACCGGATCGCGCACCTCATGGGCAATGGCCTGCTGACGTTTCTGAGCGACCGCGGCGGCATGCAGAAGTTCTTCAGCGACCGCGAGGCCGCCTTCTTTCACGACCTCGGGGACCTGCAGGAGAAGATCCTCTATTTCCAGGCGCACGACGACGAGCGGCGGGCGGTCGCCGCCGCCGGGCGGGCGCGTTACCATCAGCTCTTCAACGGCACCCGCACCTTGAAGTTCATGGTCGAGACGCTTTTGGGCGAGCCCTACTCCGAGCCGTACGAATGGGCGGACAACGTGTACCGGTAGCCCCTACTTCCACGCGTCCTGCACCCATTTCACAGGCGGGATGCTCTTGTAGAATTTCTTGTACCACGGCGCTTTCCATGTGCCTGAAGCCAGCTCATCGGGCGGCGGGTGTCCCGTGCAGACCACGATCTTCGCGTCCTTGAAGCGCCGGGGCTGCAAGAACAGCCGCAGCGGGAAGCGGTGCAGGCAGTGCACCTTGAACTGCCGGATCCAGCCGTCGGGCCAAAAGTCCATGCTGGCGATCGTGTTCGAGATGAAGGTTTGCGAGTTGCTGTACCGCTTCCGCATCCCCAGCGGGTCGGCCAGCAGCCGCTCCAACACATCGGGATGCGAGCCGACGGTGAACCGGAAAACCGAGGTGTTGCCGATGCGACGGTTCGGCGTCGTGTAGTTCCGCATCACCATATAGCCCGACTGGCCCTTGTAGGTGAAGAAGTCGTCAAGCGAACCTGTGATGATGATATCGAGGTCGAGGAAAAGGCATTCTCCGGCCAGGCCGACGACCTGCGACGCCCAGAGCGCCGTCTTGCGCCACCCGCCCCGGCACATGGGCGACGGGATGTCGACCGTGGGGCATTCGCGGATCACGACCTCCGGCAGAATGCCGGCCGGATCATCGGTCAGGCAAAACAGCGTGAACGGCGGCGTGATGTTGCGGGCGATCATGCTGTACAGCCGGTTGACGTAGTCCGACGAGTAGAGCTTCCCCCACTTCATGCAGATGATCTGTTTCATCGGCAGCCTCCTCGTGATTCCCGTCAGCCCTGCGTTGCCGCGCAGCCCGCCCCGTCACATGCGGCGATGGAATACGTTTCCCGCAGCCGTTTGAGATACCGCGCGCACCGGCGCCGCACCTTGCGCCGCACATAGGGCCGCACGGCGGAGAGCCCCGGCACCAAAGCCCGGCCCTGCGGCTCGAAGTCCACGATCCTCAAACGGAACGCGTCCGGCCCCGTCCATTGCACCATCACGTTGGGCGGGTCGTAAAAGCAGACCGCGTGCTCGGCGAGTTGCGCGAAGAGCCGCTCGGCCGCCGCGTAGAGGCTCCGCCTCAGCCGCACGTCCGGCACCCTCCCCATTTCGGCGATCACCCGTTTGATCGGCGACCCGTCCGCGTTCAGGATCAGGCTCTCGATAATGCCCCACCCCCGCACACGCGAATACACGGGCTCGATCACTTCGGGAAAAGCCGCGAACAGCTCCGGCGGCAACCGGCCCCGCAACGCCTGGTGATACCGCCACTCCTGGCAGTTGGCGTTGCGGCGGGCGATGAACCGGGAAAGCCAGATATGCAGCCGCACGCCCCACGTCGTTTTATGCGTGTACTCCGAGGGAAGACGGTAGAACTTGACGCAGAACGGCTGCCCGGGAATCCGATAGCACCGCCGCCGGCTCCCTTCTCCAATCAAAACAAGCGCCGCTTCGTCAAACTTCTGAATATCTGTCATCGGTTGGATCTGGCACACTCCTCGCAGAAACACGCACCCACGCTCATCTGAAATTGGCTTGAGCGCATAAAGTATGGTTTTTCTTTGAACTCTATCACCCTCGTCCCCGTACTGCAAGAACGGACCCCGGCGCACGAGGAATCTGAAGGGGACAGCGCTTTTTTGCAGAAAGAAATTCGCTCTCCCGAACACGGGCCCAGTGATGCGTGAATGGTGTTGACTATAAAGAATGATTCTTACGGTTTGATTGCGGGATCATTACAAGTTGGCAACTTAAGACGCGGCCCGGGCCGTTCTTTTCGGGCCGGAATTGTCGCCAAAGCTGCGCTTGCATTCCGCAGGCCGTTTGGTATTATTATTGCACTTTTTTCGATGGCGAAAATAGCTCAGTTGGTAGAGCAGCAGATTGTGGTTCTG